>JAEWWQ010000212.1 GCA_023458855.1 Bacillota bacterium | reverse complement strand
TAATAATTAGAGGAAATTCAGGAAGCGGAAAAACAACATATGATAGATATGATTTATACCGATGTGATGAATAGTAAATTTTGAAAATAAATAAACTATTCGTTAAACTTGTCTTTTGCGAATAGTTGTATATCTCTTTTGATACTCGAATTGTGTTTAAAAATAGAATTCTTACAATATTTATTAATTCAAAAAAGGTGGCTCGATAATTCGTCTCCACCTTTGTAACTCCAATTATGCAATTAACGAACGTCATCGCCACAGAGATTACCCCAGCCTTTAAAGGAAAATTGATCGGCCATATTCATAGATATGTATATTATGCTCTTACTTTCTGCAATAATTTTACTGCCTCTTCCACCTTTAATACTTTTCCGTAAGATACTACTTTTCCATCTACTACCAGTGCAGGTGTTGTCATAACACCATATGCTGCAATCACATTAAAATCTGTTACATGCTCTATTGCTGTATCCATACCAAGTTGCTCTAATGCAGTTTTTACATTTGCTTCAAGCTCATTGCATTTTGCACAGCCCGATCCTAAAACTTTCACAGCTTCGCCAGTATCCTGATTATTTGCAGCTCTTTCTACTGCTTCTGGTGTACATTCTCCTCCGCAGCAACAGCTTGAGGATGTTTCTTTTTCTTCTTTTTTCTTACCTAGTCCAAATAATCCCATGATGATATCTCCTTTTCATTAAAATTAAAATCCCAAATAAAATCCTTACAAGAATCATATAATCAATGAGCGATTTTCAATTCCAGCAATATTTTCCTGGCGTTTTCAAAGCCTTCGCTATTAATAGTATAATGCATCCATTTTCCCTGTCTGTTTGAATCTACAAATCCTGCATCACATAGAATCTTCATATGATGGGATAAGGTAGACTGACTAATTTCTAAGTCTTCTAATAATTTACAAGCACACTTCTCACCACTTTGTAAAGTTTCTAGTATCAGCAAACGGTTAGGATCACAGAGTGCTTTAAAAACAGCTGCTTCATTTTCGTACTTTATTTTCATTATTTGCCCTCGTATTCAAAAACATTAATAAGTATATATTATACAACATATCGATGTGTGTCAATTCATTTAAAATATTATATTCACCGATTTCTGGTTATAGTAATTCGGATTACACAATTAAGAAGCTGAAGGCATTAAAGAAATAGCCAATAATGAGAATTCCTACTGCAACAACACCAATAAAAATAGCTAATAATTTATTTTTTACAACTCTTTTTAACATAATCATGGATGGTAAACTAAGAGCTGTAACACCCATCATAAAGGAAAGAATCGTTCCTACACCAACGCCCTTTGCGAACAATGCTTCCGCAATCGGTATGGTCCCAAAAATATCTGCATACATTGGGATCCCTACAACTGTTGCTATTAGTACAGAAAATGGATTGTTTTCACCAAGTATTGACTGAATCAACGATTCTGGAATCCAGTTATGGATCAAAGCTCCAATTCCAACTCCAATTAAAACATAAAGAATAACTTTTTTAACAGTTGCAATTACCTGTTCTTTTGCATAAATAATTCTATCTTTTCTTGATAAATCAGGCTCTTCAATGTCTATCTTTGCACCTGGATTTATAAATTTTACTACATAGTCTTCCAGGTCTAACTTGTCAATCAGCGTTCCGCCTGCTACGGCAAGTATAAGTCCTACAATAACATAGGCAATTGCTATTTTTGCTCCGAAAATGCTCATCAATAGGATTAATGCACCTAAATCAACTAGTGGTGAAGAAATTAAAAATGAAAAAGTTACTCCTACAGGAAGTCCTGCGTTGGTAAATCCAATAAACAGAGGAATAGAGGAACAACTGCAAAATGGTGTTACCGTTCCTAGTAATGCACTTAAAATATTAGCCTTTATTCCATGAAACCTGCCAAGTATTTGTTTCGTTCTTTCCGGAGGAAAATAACTTTGGATATAGGATATGATAAAAATCAATACGGATAACAGAACTAATATTTTAATTGTATCGTATAGGAAAAACTGTATACTTCCTCCTAACTTTGAAGAAATATTGAGTCCTAATGCGGAGAGCCCATCTCCTATTATTGCATTTAACCATTTCATACCAAGTATCTGATTCTGAAAAAAATCCCAAATTGCTTTCATATATTAAGCACCTTCCTTAATCCAACATATCGATAACTATCAATCTTATATTATTATATTCATCATATCGATATTTGTCAATATATTTTAGAGTTATTTAAATTATATATTGTTGAATTAGAAAAAAGTTGAAATTGGAAACTATTAGTTGTATAATAATCAAAATAATAAAAAGACTGGAGGTATGCTTATGAATAAAAGTAAAGAATTACGTGAAGTTACACGAATCTTAGAACGAAATCTGGAATGTATAAATGCATCTGATTGTTGCTTATGCAGTATTAATACAGCACAATGCCATACATTAGTGGAAATCGGAAGAACGAGGGATTCTATGTTGAAGGACCTTGCAGCCACTCTTAGGATTGATGTCAGTACTGCTAGTAAGGTGGTTGAAGAATTGGTAAAAAAAGGACTTGTTATAAGAGAAGCATCAAAACTAGATCGCAGAAGTGTTCAGATTAATCTTTCAGATAAGGGAATACAGATATTTAAACAGATTGAAAATGATATGGACTTGATTTTTAATGAAATATTTGAATATATTGATCCTGTAGAACATGATGTAATTATAAAGTCCATTTCTCTTTACAATCAGGCAGTTGAACAATGGAAGGCAGCAAAACAACATGGATGACATTCATCCATACATATAGGGAGGCCAATTATATGGAAAAAAGTAAGAATTATTTTAATGAGATTGCAGATAACTGGGACGATATGAGGACATCCTTCTTTTCAGAAGATGTAAGACAAGTGGCATATACTTTAGCAAATATTCAAGATGGAAAGATAGCCGCTGATATTGGAGCAGGTACTGGCTTTGTAACAGAAGGTCTTTTAAGAGCAGGATTGAAAGTCATAGCAATCGATCAATCCGAAAATATGTTGAATAGCATGAGGCAAAAATTTAAAGACAATGATAACCTATCCTGTGTGATAGGCGACAGTGATTCTCTTCCCATAAAAGAACAGTGTGTTGATTATGCTTTTGCAAACAAATATGTATCTGCACCATGTAGTTGAACCATCCATAGCGATTAATGAACTATTTCGAATTTTAAAACCAGGTGGGAAAATTGTCATTACAGATTTGGATGAACATAATTTTACTTTCTTAAAGACAGAACAGCATGATGTATGGATGGGATTTGATCGTAATCAAGTCAAAAATTGGTTTTTACAGGCTGGATTCAGAGATGTTACCATTTCATGTGTCGGTTGCAATTGCTGTTCTGATTCAAAAGATAGCGAGGCGAAAGCAAATATCAGTATTTTTGCAGCATATGGGATAAAATAATTCATTGATTAATTTATTCCAAAAAAATTTTTAATAACCTTAAATAATGATTTGCTTCTCGTAATGTATGATCACCTAATAATGGAATAATAACTGATTTAACTTTACATTCAATTAAGCCTTGTGTACCTTGGGCTTTAAAATCACGAATTTCTTTAGTTGCGGTCAAGCTATCAGAAGTTACCTGCCCAATTGAGAATGAATTATCCATAGCAGCTTTGGCCTCTTCAGTTAACTGGTCAAATTCATTTCCAAAGTTATTTGCAATGTTTATTAAGTCGTTTTCTGTAGGATCCAATAAGCCGCGAATAAACTTGGAATGTTCGGCCATAATTCTGTTCCAGAACATTTCCTGCTCTATTGCTTCCTGCATGATATCAGATTTCTCTCCGTTTTGTAATTGCGTTATCATCTTTAAATATAATTTAGCTTCACGCATAATATGGTCAATAAGAAGAGGATAATTTGCAGTAAACATTTTGCAGGACAATACATTAGATAATATCTCAGATTTAAACTGTATCAGTGATGATATTAATTCAATTGCCCGTTGGTTTATTTCATAAACAGTTTGGTCTATCTCAGGGTGCTTAGTATGACTTCTGTCTGCGCTTAACTCCATCTCGGATTTTGTTATTTCGGTAGGTATCTGAATACCGGTATAATATGCAGAAGCCATTTCAGCATTAACGGTATACTCTGTAAATACTTCTCCTGAGTTTATTACATCTGGACTCACTACTCCATCGGAAATGGATACTACTTCCCACAGTAAGTTATCAAACTCTCTACGAAAAATATCTGCCTTGCGAGTATAATTACCATCTCTCGGTGTAAATCCTAATTCCAGAAAAAATGAATGCTCTTTCATTATTCTTCCAAAAAATAAATGTAATTCTAACGACTGACGAGCAAAATCTTTGTTTAAATACATCAATATGCCTCCATAAAAGGCTTTATTCTATAATATGTTCAACCTTGATTGCCGTGACAATCTGAATATTGCCCCTTTCTTTATATGTTCCACTCTCCTTCTTTGCAGCGAGTGACTACTTTTCAGGGCAAATGGAAGGTCAGAGTGACACATTATACAAATATCTGACATATTATATAGCATAAAAATATTATTAAAGTCGGAGTAACATAAAATGGCAATGAATATGGATCAGAATATGGATCAGATGATGGCTCGTATGCATGAACAGAATTATAAGTATGATATGCAGTTAGCACAGCATTTTCAAGGAATCAGTAATACCTTTTCAGAAATGGCAAAAAGTGAATATCAGATGTATCTGCATCATTCCGGACAAAACCAGAATATGATGCAGCAACATATGCCTGGCAAGATGACACAGCCGTTAAAAGCTGGAATGACAACCTCCCCGATGACTTCCTCGATGATGTCAGGCATGTAATTTATAGATATTGAACTAAAGGAAATTCAATAAAAATTATGAGTTGACTTTAGTTCAATTTTTTATTAACCAATGTTCTCGCCGGTTTCCAAAAGCCAGTTTGCAGAATTTACATGTTCTATATTTTTTAATTTCTTAACGAATTCTAAATTCAATTCACCAATACAGGCTATTTCACAGGTCATTTCACATCTGTTCTCACGATTATTGACAGCTCTTATTTTTACCCGCTTAAAATCAGATGACAGAGACTCCAGAACCTTTTGCTCGGAAAGCATCGCATCCCCGCGTATGATAATTAAATATTTGTTATGTATTCTTGTGTAAAAACTAAAGGAAACCAATATGATTGCTATAAACATAGTAGAAATAATAGCTAATTTATGGATCTGGGCACCTACACATAACCCTTCTACAATTGCCCAAAAAATATATGCGGTATCATGTGGATCCTTTATTGCTGTCCGGAATCGAACAATAGATAATGCACCGACCATACCAAGGGAAATTGCAATATTACTGCTGATCATCAGCATAATTACAGATGTAATCAAAAGGATAATTACATTCATGGAATTAAACTTTGCATTGTAACTAACGCCATTGTAGGTGATGCGATAAGTAGCGAAAATAACTGCACCTACTATAAAAGCGACACAAAGTACAAATAAAATTTTTTCTGCACTTAATGACTCGCTATTTCCTGTAAACCATGTTAAAATTTCTCTTTTGCTCATAATAAATTACTCCTTTTATATTATTAAATATAGGATTCCATAACTGGACGTCCGTTTCCATACTTACCGAAAGATACATTATTTAGATGATACTTCTGCAATACAAGTGAAATTGGTTTATATAAACAATTATCATATTTTACTTCAAGAATCGTATTATCCTGCCAAATGGGAATCCATGGAATATTGTCATCGAACAGATTTAATTCCATTTCTGAACTTCTTATATTTGTATCAAATGTAATTCTTGTGTTATTTTCCTGATAAATAAATGCTCTTCGCTCATATTCAATTAATGCCGTAGGTTGATAGCAACCCAATGTCAGTAACGAATACAGCCGTAAGGCCGTCTCATTATTATAATCAAGCAATATCCCATATTCCCCATG
>JAEWWQ010000211.1 GCA_023458855.1 Bacillota bacterium | reverse complement strand
TTAAGTATCTGCGGATAATATTGTTCTACATATGCGGCATGCCCCCTGTCGATACAAATAACACGATAGTCCTGCAGCTGCTCCTTCAGATATTCATGATGGTAAAGTGGATGATCCAACAGGTAATTATAAAATGGACCATTTATCTTATCCAGTAAATGTTCTCCCGAATCCAAGACTGCGCCTGGTAATATAGAGTTAAAATCAATTACCATATCAAATTTCTGCCCCACATATTGCTCCAGCGTATCCAGTGTCTTCATCGTAAAACAGCACACTTCGACCTCAAACCCAAGCTGCTCAAATGCTTTTTTCAAACAATCCGTAAAATACAGAAAGGAAGAATAGCAGATATCCCGGTATTGAAATAATAATATTTTTCGCATAGTACTCCCATTTTCTTTCACGCCTGCTCTACTTCGCTCCTCATCGGTATCGAATCTGTGGCTCCTTTTCTGGAAACTGCAATAGCCGAAGCTCTTGCACATAACTTAAGTGCCTTTTCTATTGGCATCTGTTCCATCATTGCTGCTATAAAGTATCCGGTAAAGGTATCTCCCGCCGCCGTTGTATCTACGGCTCTTACCTTAAAAATATCTTGTTTGCAGAATCTGTCTTTATCCTGATACATCACACCATCTGCACCCAGGGTCAGAACTACTTTTGCTTCCGGATATTTTTGCTTCAGGATACTTAATATTTTTTCAGGTTCCTTTTCACCCGTTATTTGTTCTCCCTCTATTTCGTTTACCATAAATACAGATATCTTTGATAAATCGCACGAATCTATTTTTTCATTATAAGGGGACGGATTCAATACAATTGTCAGTCCTGTTCTATATGCCTCCTCAATAATATAATCCAATTCATTAATCTCGTTTTGTAAGAGGAGAATATCTCCTTTCTCAAAATGAGATACGATTTCATCTACATACGTTCTGGTAAAAGCCTGATTGGCACCGCCATATAAAATAATACAATTCTGTGCATTTTCATCTACCTGGATAATGGTGTGTCCGCTTTTGCCCGGCACCTTTTTGATATATGTCGTATCCACTCCATTTTTATGGCATACTTCCAAAAAACGTTCTCCCTCTTCTCCAATCAGACCGGCATGAAATACGGGTACTCCTGCCTTTGCCAAAGCAATAGACTGGTTCAGCCCTTTGCCCCCGCAGAAAGTCTCCATTGCGGTGGAAGAAATTGTCTCTCCTCCGCGTACAATATGATTTACAGAATACACATAGTCATAATTCATGGAACCTATATTTATTACTTTCACTATTACACACCTTCTCTTTTCTTTTTTTATTTTTACAAGTGCTTTCCCGGATAACCAGCTCTGGTTCAAATATTTGAAACTCCATAATATTTTTTTTACTTCTGATAATATCCAGCAACTGGTCTACGGCATAAAGCCCAACTTCATAGATAGGCTGGTTAATTGTAGTGAGCGGTGTTTCCAATACTTCCGAAAAAAATATATTGTCATATCCAACTACTGAGATATCCTTTGGAATAGACAATCCATATTTCTTTAATTGTTTACACGCACCATAAGCTGATAAATCATTGAATGCAAAAACAGCTGTAAAATCCACCTTATTCTTTATCCAGTAACTAACTGCTTCCACGCCATCCTCCCATGAATAACTGCCTTCATATATAATGTTTTCTTCATAGGGAATACCTGCCTTCGCAATTGCCTTCTTATACCCTTCCAGACGCTCATCTGAATCACTCAAATCAGACGGTCCTGTGATACAGGCAATCTTTCTGTGTCCCAATTCCAGTAAATGCTTCGTAGCCAGATATCCGCCTTCTATATTATCCATTCTGATAATGGGGCATTCCACGCCTTTGATATATCTGTCCAGAAAAATGTAAGGTATATTCAGTTTTTTCATAGTTTCTATGTTTTCTTTTACACAGACTTCATCACTATCTGCCGACAGAACAACAAGTAACCCGTCCACCCCTTTTGCCGCCAGAACTTGTATATACTCCTTTTCACGTTCATGCTTATTGTTAGTATTGCACAAAATCAGATTCCAGCCATTCTTTCTGCATTCATCTTCTACTCCCCTTGCAAGATTCGCAAAATAAATGTTTCTGATATCTGCAATAATCAGTCCTAAGGTCTTAGTCTGCTTCTTTACCAGTCCGACGGCAATCTGATTGGGGCGGTATTTGACTTTTTTTGCGGCCTGGATGATAATATCTTTTGTCGCCTGTGGTATCTTATCTGCTTTATTATTCAGGACCAGTGAAATAGTAGTCACCGAAAATCCAGTTATTTTCGCAATATCCTTTATAGTAGCCCGCACGTTTTCCCCTTTTCTTATCAATACAAATTACAACAGTGACTTTATTAATACTTCTATCGATTCCATATATCGATTAATTTCCACATATTCATTAGATTTATGACACATCCCCGGCTCTCCCGGTCCAAATAGCAGAACCGGAATATCTGCACGATTCTTTACCAGAATCGATGCATCTGTAAAATAATTAATTCCTATATTTTTTACCGTGTCCCTTTTCTCTGATAAAACAGTTCTGAACCTGGAAACCCATGGATGTGTGATATCAGTCTCTATGGCTTTTCTTTCATTTATGATGTCATAGGAAAAAGAAAGCTCTCTCTTATGTTTTGCGGCATACTTCTCACAGATTGCCATGAGCTCGCTGCAGACAATCTGCCTGGAAAGAGAAGGTACTGTCCGGATATCCATTAAAAATTCACAGCTGTCCGGGGTCATATTCGGAGCAATTCCACCGTTTACTTTTGTAATCTGCGCCGTTGCTTTTTGCAATATGGGATGGGCAAATGTCTGGATAAAATCTTTCAGTTCCATAAGAACCGCATAGCCATAATCGATTGCATTAATTCCTTCTTCCGGATACGCTCCGTGACTTATCTTTCCATTTACTACAAAATTCAGCCAGATACAGCCTTTTTGCGCAACTCCCAATTCACAATTGGTAGGTTCCCCGATTAAAAGAAGTTCTATATCTTCCGGGATTCCTGCCTCTTCTATTATCTTTTGCGCTCCCAGTCCTCCCTTTTCTTCATCACAGGTTGCGATAAACCGTATGGTATGTTGTGGTTTTCTGTTCGTTTCCTTCATATAATAAAACATATACAACATTGTCGCAAGCCCGCTTTTCATATCACTTGCGCCTCTTGCATAGATCCTGCCACCTTTTTCCACAGGTTTTTTAGGATCTGTATTCCACTCAGACAGATTTCCATAAGGAACTGTATCCATATGCCCATTCAGAAGGATGATTCCATTCTGATCCTTTCCTTCCATTGTTGCAACTACATTGGCATGTTTATCATCAATTGGCTGCATGAACGCCTCAATACCACAGGATAGCAAATACTGGTATACAAACCGGGCGATATTTCGTTCATCATCTTCTCCATTGACACTGGGAATGCGCAATAACTCTTTTAAGATTCGAATTGCTTCCTTCCTGTCTATCTGTTTCTCCATAGTATGCCTCCCTGTTTTTATTTACGCGAGCAGTCGCCAAATACAAGCTGGCTTGCATTTGGCGACTGCCACGATAACTATCGAAACTCGCAAAGCGTGTTTCTCATAGTTTTGTTATAGAATCAACAATTCCTGTAAAAAGTTTATTATAATATTCCCATTCACAGAACTCCGGTGGTGCCCAGTGTGGTGCACAATCAGTTGTTAAGATTGCACTTTTTCCTTTTCCGTAGCTGCCGAATGCAATAAACGGATCCCCTTCCACAGTCGCCACAACTTCTGCTTCCGGCTTTGCTATTGTTTTATTATATCCCAGGATATTCGGCCATTCCGTGATTTCCACCACAGCTTTGTGCTCTGCAACTGTTTTCGGAAATACGCCCTCACAATGTTCCATTCTGTCATCTACTGTCAGTATTTCTACCGGAAGCACTTCCTGCACGGCTGTATCATGCCATTTTCCCTTTGCATCCACACCGGAAAAAGTTAAATATCCTCCAATCATAAATAATGCACCGCCATCCAGTACATAGTCGCGTATCAGATTACAGCGATTCGGCATTTTCACACTATTCGAAAAAGTCGGAACTGGAAGAAGTAACGTGTTCGCTCCGATATCTGATAAAATAACACAATCATACGTTTTTAATTCTTCCATTGTAAATGGAAATTCTTCGGTTGCAAGATGATTCGGTAAAAAAACGACCTCATAACCACCTGCTTCCAATGCTGCTTTCAGCCATTTTTCTCCTGTCTCATATACCGATGTATAAAAACTGTCAAAACCCTTCACATGAGTCGTATAACTCATCCATGATTCTCCTGCCAGAAGTACTTTTTTACTCATTGCTTAATCCTCCTTACTACCCCAGTTTAATATTAGTTTTGCATAAATTAGTATGGATTCCAGATATGCCTCTATTGAGACATATTCATTTACGGAATGACATTGTTCCAGATTACCCGGTCCAAACTGAATCGTCGGGCATTTCGCAATGTTCCTCCATATTCTGGAATCGCAGCCAGCTGGTGAACCTACTACTTTTACATCTTTTTTTGTTATGTCATAATAAGATTTTTCAAAACACTTTACGAATGGGTGATTTACATCCATTTCAAAAGCGCCGCCAGCCTGATACATGGTCACGACCGGCATGTGACTCTTCAACCATGTGTCACTATTGGAAACTCTGTTTACTGCATCTGTAAACTCTTCCATGATCTGTTGATAGCTCATCTTCTCAGGCAGATAATGAATACAGACTTGAAAACTACAGTTTCCTGCGACTGTAGATCCCGCCGTTCCGCCCTCTATGGTACCTACATTCAGATTGGGGGCCGGAAGTAATGGATGCTTATACATGAGCAGCCATCTATGTTCTAATTCATTTAGTTCATGAATCACTTTAATTGCTTTTTCAATGGCACTCACGCCCAGCCATTTTGCACCAGAATGATTTGATTTTCCCTCAATCTCTACTTTAAAAAATACAAATCCCATATGGGCCAGAATCAATTCATCACTGGTACCTTCGCAATTCACTACCCCATCCGCTTTGATTCCGTTCATGGCTGCCGTAATAGAACCATTCCCGCCACCTTCTTCATCGCAGACAGACGTAATCATGACATCTCCCGGTAAAGCAAGCCCTGCATCTTTGATTAATTGCACCGCCATGGCAGATGCCATAAGACCCGCCTTCATATCTGCCGCGCCCAATCCGTAGAGCTTATTATCCTTGATTGTCGGCTGAAATGGCGGCGTATTCCACCTGGATAGATCCCCGGCCGGCATGGTATCTACATGGC
>JAEWWQ010000210.1 GCA_023458855.1 Bacillota bacterium | reverse complement strand
GTACCCCTGCTGCAACAGAGGCATTCAGCGAATCGATATCACCCTTCATTGGGATTGATGCAACAAAGTCACAGTTTTCTTTTATTAAGCGTCCGACCCCTTCTCCTTCACTCCCAATGACCAGTCCGATCGGTCCCTTCAGGTCCAGATCATACATCTTAGCTCCATCCATATCCGCACAGACAAACCAGAGTCCCTGCTTTTTCAATTCTTCCATTGTCTTCGTCAGATTCGTCACCTTGGCTACCGGCGTATAATTTAATGCTCCGGCTGAAGTTTTTGCCACTGTAGCGGTCAATCCAACCGCACGATTCTTCGGAATAATCACTCCATGTGCTCCCGCCAGGTTTGCTGTTCTGATAATTGCTCCAAGATTATGCGGGTCTTCTATATTATCCAGTAGAAAAATAAATGGTGCTTCTCCTTTTTCCTTTGCGCGGTTCAGAATATCTTCAACTTCTGCATACTCATATGCAGCTGCCCGGGCAATCACGCCCTGGTGTCTGCCTGTCTCTGATAATTGATCAAGCCTTTCCTTCTCCACGAACTTTATCATTGTGTTCTGCTTCTTTGCTTCTCTTTTGATTGTCATGATCGGACCATCCTGACAACCGTCCAATATATAAAGCTTGTCTATGGTCTTTCCTGAACGAAATGCTTCGATCACAGCATTCCGGCCCTCAATTGTAAATTCTGTATATCCCATGTTCACTCCTGTTCTACCAGACCTTGCGAAGAAATTCCCACTGTCTAAATGTCTGTGCCTGTTCTGGATAGTCCCATCTTCACCAGACTGATTGCCCTATCCATACGATTCGTCAGATACAGATAGCCTAACAGTGCTTCCATACCGGTCGCCTTTCTGTAATCTCCTATCGAAGCATTTTTGGCTGACGTATAAGATTTGGCATTACGGCCTCTCTTATATACCGCCATTTCTTCTTCCGTCAGATGCTCTGCCAACGCCTCTATCATGACTGCCTGTGTCCCTGCATTGACGATTCTGCTTGTCGTCTTATGAAGTCCGCTTGCGGCACGGTTCCCACGCTCTACTACCACTGTCCGAATCATTAAATCGTAAATAGCATCTCCGATATACGCCAATGTGAGGGGGGAATATGTCTTAATATCTACTTCGTCACATGCAAATTCTTTTTTCAATTTTTCTAATAGGCTTAAGCTCTCTTCCATTTTACACCTTCACGTGTATCCTCTAGTATAATTCCTTTACTTAAAAGTTCATCTCTGATTTCATCTGCTCTTGCAAAATTTTTTTCTTTTCGTGCTGCCTGCCTGTCTGAAATCAATTGTTCAATATCAGAATCCAACATTTCAGCCTTTTTGTCAACGATTAAACCACAAATATCAGCCAGTTCTTTTAATTCTGCAAACACTTTCCCGACCAATGCTTTTGAACTGTTTGCATTTATATTTGTATTTGCCCATTTTACCAATTCAAAAATAACCGAAATTGCATCTGCGGTATTAAAATCATCATCCATTGCCTCATCAAATTTCGCAATGAATCCTGCCGCCTCTTCCGCCAGGGAAGTTTCGTTTTCTGTTATGACATTTCCTGTTGCAGTCAGCAATAAGAACTTCATGTTTTCTGCCGCTGTCACGATTCTGTCAAGACCATTCCGGGCGCTCTCCATTAAGTCTGCGCTAAAGTTCAACGGACTTCTGTAATGGGCTGATAACATAAAAAAGCGTAATACCTGAAGGTCATATTTCTCACTGATATCCCTTACGGTAAAGAAGTTGCCAAGTGATTTACTCATCTTTCTGTTATCGATATTCAAAAATGCGTTATGCATCCAGTACTTTGCAAATCCTTTTCCATTTGCTGCTTCGCTCTGCGCGATCTCATTTTCATGATGTGGAAATACCAGATCTTCTCCGCCGGCATGAATATCAATCTCATCGCCCAAATATTTTTTGCTCATAACAGAGCATTCAATATGCCATCCTGGGCGTCCCTTGCAATAATCCGAATCCCAATATGGCTCTCCGTCTTTTTTAGGCTTCCACAATACGAAGTCAAGGGGATCTTCCTTCTGATCTTCACCGGATACCAGCAATGCACGGTTACCCCCCTGCAGATCATCAATATTCTTATGAGACAATTTTCCATACTCTTTAAAATTCCTTGTTCTAAAATAAACCGTTCCATCCGCCGCCACATATGCATATCCCTTTTCAATTAAGGATGCGATCATATCAAGCATTCCACAGATTTCTTCCGTTGCCTTCGGATGTGTCGTTGCAGGTCTGACATTCATGGCCTCCATGTCCTTCTTACATTCAGCAATATAACGCTCTGAGATCACAGACGCATCTACTCCTTCTGCAATTGCCTGTTTGATAATTTTGTCATCCACATCCGTAAAATTGCTTACATAATTTACCTCATAGCCCTTATGTTCCATGTAACGTCTTACCGTATCAAATACTATCATCGGTCTGGCATTTCCAATATGAATCAGATTGTATACCGTAGGACCACATACGTACATACGAACCTTTCCTGGTTCAATTGGAACAAATTCTTCTTTTCTCCTTGAAAGTGTATTAAATATTTTCATATTAACTCCTATCTGCGCTTTATCGCTCTTCTTATTATTTCCGCTTTCTGCCTCTTATTATCTGCAGTATCTTCTTATTTTTTAATCAGCATCTTTTTTTGTCTTCTTGATTTCCTTTAGTTCCTGCTCCAACTCAATTATCTTATTGGTAAGGGCAGTATTGGCATGCTGCAATACCGTGATGTCTTCCTGCACCGGATTCGGGAGATTACACTGATCCAGTTCTTCTCTTGGCAGCATCTGATTATTTCTCTTTACGACTCTGCCAGGAACACCGACGACGGTGGAATTCGGTGGTACCTCTTCTAAAACCACACTTCCTGCGCCAATCTTAGAATTCTCACCAATGGTGAAAGAACCTAATATCTTAGCCCCTGCACTGATCATAACATTATCACCAACTGTCGGGTGCCGCTTTCCGTGCTCTTTACCAGTACCCCCCAGTGTTACACCTTGATATAAAGTTACATTATTACCTACAACTGCTGTTTCACCAATAATAACACCATTTCCATGATCGATAAAGAACCCGGTGCCAATCTGTGCACCCGGATGAATCTCAATTCCGGTCTTTCGCACAGCACGCTGTGAGATCCATCTGGCAAGAAAATAGTGTCCCTTACTATATAATTTATGCGCAACTCTGTAATGCAGCATTGCCTTAAAGCTAGGATACAAGAAGACTTCCATTGATGAATGAATTGCCGGATCCCTTTCTCTGATGATCCTGATTTCCTCTCTCACAATTTTAACTAATCCCATATTTTGACCTCCCACTTTAAAAACAAAAAAAACCCCTATAAAAGCAAATAGCTTCTATAGGAGGCGATATACGCGGTTCCACTCCACATTAAGAATATTTATGTATTCTTATCTCAATGCCCATAACGGAGGCTTCCGTACCCAACTATTCCTGTGTCTGCACAGTGTTCATTCAGTCAACTCACGAATGCACTTCAGTCATCTTCTGATCAGGAATACTTTCAGCCGGTGATATTCCCTCTCTGTTATCTTCCAACAACCTACTCTCTTCGTTCAACGTCTTTATCTTATCTAGTCATTGTTAGCATATGCAAAAATAGCTGTTTTGTCAATAGATTTTCCTTCAAAAGCGGCATTTTCACTACCCCATCATTTTTATTCAGGGCACTTACTGCATCCATTGCACCCCGCACATTTATCTGCATCTCCACCCACACTGGTAACATCCATATCCATATAATTAACCGGACTTGTGAGCATACAGATTGCCTGAGAGGCAATCCCCTCTCCTGCTCCTGTAAAGCCCAATCCTTCTTCTGTTGTCGCTTTCACATTAACCTGTTCTATGGTAATTCCCAATGTATCCGCTATATTCTGACGCATGGCTTCTATGTGCGGTCTCATCTTTGGCTGCTGCGCGATAATTGTGGCATCTATATTTTCAATTAAAAAAAGGTTTTCCTCAAGCAGCTTACCGACATGCTTCAACAGGGTAATACTTGAGATTCCTTTATATGCAGGATCTGTATCCGGGAAATGTTTTCCAATATCTCCAAGCGCCGCAGCACCTAACAGTCCATCCATAACTGCATGCAAAAGTACATCTGCATCGGAATGACCTAACAGTCCCTTTTCGTATGGTATCTTCACTCCGCCTATTATCAGTTCTCTATCTTCTACTAATCTATGCACATCATAACCCATTCCTATTCGCATATTAATCTCCTTGTCCGGCAAATCATTTTCTATATCGACTTTTCCTCGAAATTATCTTTCTATATTACTACACTACTTTTTCACTGTAAAGATTTTGTCCAGTTTATTGATGAAATATTTTGTCTCTCTTGTCCTGAATAGAACAATGATTGGAAGAACCACACCGATTGTGCATAATACCAACGCCAGAAGTAATAAAGCAAACCAAGAAGACACTTTAATAAAGCTTGAAGCAATCCAGGCGACCAAAACAGAGCATGCGGTTGCAATAGCATATCTTACGACTTTTATCAGATAATAACAGAACTTAACCTGAAACACTAATTTTGCAATTATATATAGTCTGCTAAATAAATATATGAAAGAAGTTACCATTGTGCCTATTAAAGTTCCCTCTACACCAATGACCTTAACAAGAAAAATGGATAAGAAAATATTAATTGATGCCGATACCACTATTATCGGCTTATCATAGTGATACATTTTATAGATAATAAAGACCTGGGAAGGTATGATTAGTATTATTGTCAGTGCTAAATTTATGCTTAATAAAATGACCACATAATTACTGAGTAAATATGCGGTTCCATAAAACAACGATATGAATGGCTGGAACATGAACATACAACATACCATACAAATATTTGCAACAATATAATTTACAAAAAAATAGTTATCCGTTAATATTCTTTCATCGTTATTACTATTTGCTATTGCTACATAATTCCCATATGTGGCCTGCTGGGCTGTAAATACCTGTGTAACAATTGTTTGCAAAGCTGTTGACACCAATGAATAGTTTGATAAATATCCGGCAAAAATCGAACCCAGAAATATAGAAATAATAATATTATCCGTCCCATAATAGACATATCCACCTATTTTGGAAATAAAAACATCTTTCACATAGGCAATTACAGATCCTTTATATTCTTTCATCAAGTCTGAGGAAGCTTCTTTTTTTAAATATTTATTTTTTCGTGAACAATCAACTGTAATTATTATGTTAGAAATTATATTTTTTGCAATATTTAATATCAGGAAGATAAAATAATTGCTCCAGATGATTAAT
>JAEWWQ010000209.1 GCA_023458855.1 Bacillota bacterium | reverse complement strand
CTGTGCTCACCATACTCAATATATCACTATAGTCTTTTGCCTTTTCTTTCAGATATTTCCAGCCATAAACAAAATCTGCAGCTTTTACAGGCTGTCCATCTGACCATGTAATATCATCTCTTAATGTAAAGGTATAAGTCAGACCATCCTCACTGATCGTAACATTTTCAGCCTGACCCAATACTACTTCCCCATTCTCATCAAGCTTGTATAAGCCCTCATATAAATGGCGACAAGCAGATAATCCTGCCAGTGCAGACGAAGATGCAACATTGATATCCATAGAATCCTCACTGCCGCCGCAGACAGAAAATGAAATCTTATCCCCTGTAGCTTGCGAATCACCTGCCGCCTCACTGCTTGTCTCCGTAGCTTCTGACTCTGTCTTCGTTGTTGCAGAAGAACCACATCCTGAAAGCATGGATGTTGTCATTACTGTCGTTAAAATAACTGCTAACCATTTCTTATTTTTTCTCATAACTTGCTTCTCCTTTATAAATTCTTTTTTATAATAAATCTGAATATTCAGTTTATTAACGGTTTTATTTTTTCATTTTTGGATCTAAGGCATCTCTTAGTCCGTCTCCAAACAGGTTGAATGATAAAATAATCATACTGATTAAAACAGCCGGAAAAAATACACGGTATGGGTAGGAAGAAATACCGCTGAGCGCATCTGAAGTTAAAGATCCAAGACTTGCCATCGGGGCTGATACACCGATGCCAAGGAAACTTAAGAATGCTTCCGTAAAAATAGCAGAAGGAATCTGCAGCATAACAGTAGCTATAAGCTGTCCGATACAGTTTGGGAGCAAATGTTTCTTTATGAGCCCGCTTTTCGAGCATCCAAGTGCACTTGCTGCCGTGATATATTCCATTTCCTTTAATTGCAGGATCTGCCCACGGACGATACGAGCCATACCAACCCAGTATAAGCACCCATATACTATAAATATTGCCAGTAATCCGGAGCCAACCTTTTGCAATGGTTTGAAAAAGGCTACTGTAGACACCAACTGTTCTAAAGGTTCATTAATTACCATTCGAATGACAACAATCAGAAGAATTTCCGGCACAGAATAAACAATATCAACGATTCTCATCATTAATGTATCTATTTTCCCACCAAGCAACCCCGAAACGGATCCATAAACAGAACCGAAAACCAGAACTATCAGCGCAGATATGACACCAACTGTCAGGGAAATTCTGGTGCCGATCATACACCTTACCAAAAGATCCCGCCCTAATTTGTCAGTCCCGAACGGATGCCTCAGACATGGCAGCATCCCTTCATCTCCGCGAATCTGCTGATCATAAGTATACGGGATAAGATGTGGTCCGAGGAATGCAAAAACTATTATTATTCCTATTAGGCAAAGAGAGATCATCGCAATTTTATTTTCTTTTAACCTTCTCCAGCTTGCTTTCCAAAAGCCGATTTCTTCTTTTTCCAGTTGTTCCGATCCATAATAGGAATGTCCTAATGGAACGAAATCATCTATTGCTATTTTACTTTGTATGCTGAATAACTTTGGTGTTATACTTTTCATTCATTCTCCCATCTTCCACTTATGCGGCATTTATTTTCTTTTCTAATTCATTTTAATTCTTGGATCGACTACCTGATATAAGATATCGCAAATCAGATTCAAGAAAATAATTAATGCAGAATAAAAAATGGTTGTTCCCATGATCAGCGTATAATCACGGCTTCCAATCGCACTGACAAAATATCTCCCAAGTCCAGGTACATTAAATACACTCTCTGCCACAAAACCTCCAGTTAATACAGATGCCGTAATAGGGCCCAGATAAGTGATAATCGGTATCAATGAATTCTTCAGGGCATGAAGGAAAATGACCGTGAACTCTGACATCCCTTTTGCTCTTGTTGTTCGAAGATAATCTTGATTCAGCACCTCTAAAATGCTGGCTCTGGTAAGTCTCATCAGGTAGCAGGTCGGATATAGGGAAAGCGTGATAATCGGCATAACACTTCCGCCTGGTTTTCCATATGAAGTTGGAAACCATCTTAATTTTACTGCAAATAAAATAAGCAGAACTGCCGCAATCACATAACCTGGTATTGATATCCCAAGTGCCGAAACTACGCGAATAATATTATCCGGTACTTTATCTTTAAATAATCCTGCGAGACAACCAAGCGGAATCCCAATGCAGATTGCAACTAATATTGCCCTGATTCCAAGTTTCATTGACACTAAAAATGATTCTGTTACAATGGTCGAGATTTCACGTCCTTTTTGAAGAACATAGCTGGTGCCCATATCTCCATGAAACAGATTCCACATATATTTACCATATTGGATATAAACAGGCTTATCCAGACCATATTTAACTCTTAGTAATTCCTGCGTTTCAGCCGTTGCCTTTTCGGACATAAACGGGTCCCCGGGAACCAGATTCATAATAAAATATGTAATCGTTATAATAATAAGGAAACTAAAAATTGCTAAAACTATTCTTTTACCTATTTTTTGTAGGAGTTCCATTCACTTCACCCGCTTTCAAACTTATTTATACTTTATGACATGCCGTAAAATGTCCTGGTTTCTTTTCTGCCAGTTCCGGCATTTCCTTACTACATTCTTCCCCTGCTATCAGACATCTTGTGCGAAACGGACATCCGGAAGGTGGATTCAGCGGACTTGGAATCTCTCCTTCTAAAATAATTCTCTGTCTTCTCTCGCTTTCATCCGGATCCGCAATCGGCACCGAAGAAAGTAACATCTGGGTATAAGGGTGCTGTGGCTGATTATAAAGCTCATCACTATCTGTCAGCTCTACCAGATGTCCTAAATACATAACACCGATTCGATTACTGATATGTCTTACAATAGCAAGGTCATGTGCTATGAATAAATAAGTAAGTTTTTTTTCTTTTTGCAAGTCTTCCAGCATATTGATGATCTGAGCCTGAATAGAGACATCCAGTGCTGAGACCGGCTCGTCACAAACAATAAAATTGGGATTTACAGCCAATGCTCTTGCAATTGCAATCCTTTGTCGCTGCCCGCCAGAAAACTCATGTGCATACCGATTGTAGAAGTCCGGATTGAGCCCCACCAGTTCCATCAGATTTCTTATTTTATCGCGTCGTTCTTTTTTATCTGCATAAAGACCATGAATATCCATTGCCTCTCCGATAATGTCGGATACCGTCATTCTCGGATCCAGTGATGCATAAGGATCCTGAAAGACAATCTGCATTTTCTTCCGGTATTCATACATATCTTCCTTCAGCAGATCTTTACCTTCATAAATGATTTCTCCGGAAGTCGGTTCCAGTAAACGGAGAATCGTCCTTCCTAAAGTAGTTTTTCCACATCCGCTTTCTCCGACAAGCCCCAGGGTTTCTCCTCTGCGAATGAAGAAGCTGACATCATCGACTGCCTTTACATCTGTTTTCTTGAACATTCCCTGACTAACCTGATAATATTTCTTTAGATTTTTAATTTCTAATAAAATTTCTTCTTTGTTTTCTTCTCCCATTGATTCTTACACTTCCCCTTCGTGATCCATTTCCTCTTTGATTAGCAGCCAGCAAGATGCTGTATGCCCATTTCCGACCTCCAGGCAAGGCGGTTCCTGCCTGGCACAAATCTGCATTGCTTTCTGGCATCTTGGTGCAAAAGGACATCCTGGCTTTAAATGAATCATATCCGGCGGATTGCCTTCAATTGGTATCAGTCGTTCATATTCATCGGTTTCCATTTTAGGAATGGATTTTAATAATCCTTCCGTGTAAGGATGCCTTTGCTGGTAGAAAATCTGTCTCTTCTGCCCTGATTCCATAATCTGTCCCGCATACATAACAATAATTTTGTCACAAATATCAGAAACAACTCCCAGATCATGCGTAATAAAAATAATCGCCATATTCAATTTCTTTTTTAGTTCTTTTAGCAATTCAATAATCTGTGCCTGAATGGTAACATCAAGTGCAGTTGTGGGTTCATCTGCAATTAAAAGTTTCGGATTGCAGGAAAGTGCCATGGCTATCATAGCCCTTTGTCTCATACCACCCGAAAATTCATGCGGATACTGCCTCATTCTTTTTTCAGGATGATTGATACCGACCAGCTTCAGAAGTTCAATAATTCTGGCACTTCTTTCCTGTTTATCCAGTGTGGTATGCTTCTTCAGGGATTCACCGATCTGATACTCTATTGTAAATAATGGATCCAGGGAAGTCATAGGATCCTGAAAAATCATCCCAATTTCATTTCCTCTGATATGCATGATTTCTTTCGAAGACATCTGAACGATATCCTTACCCTCAAATAAAATCTGTCCGCCCTTTATGATACCCCCAGGCGGAATCAATCGGAGAAGGCAATGAGAGGAAACTGATTTGCCGCTGCCGGATTCTCCTACAATGCCCAATACTTCTCCCCGCTCGAGCGTATAGCTTACTTTACGTACTGCGCATAATTCTCCTTCTTTCGTCGCAAACGCGACCTCTAAATCTTTT
This sequence comes from Bacillota bacterium, assembly GCA_023458855.1. Taxonomy (GTDB): domain Bacteria; phylum Bacillota; class Clostridia; order Lachnospirales; family Lachnospiraceae; genus SZUA-378. Next base: position 174 of record JAEWWQ010000209.1, on the reverse strand, counting down.
ACTTCCAATAACAATTCTTCTGACATATTTACTCTCCTAATGTTCAGATAGCTTTGAACATTTTCCTCATTACTCGCGTAACGAGAAGAAACATGTTTTGAGAGTTTCTCTCGTTATCGCGGTATTCGTCAAATGCTTCTGGCAGCAGAACATTTTCCTCATTACTCGCGTAAA
>JAEWWQ010000208.1 GCA_023458855.1 Bacillota bacterium | reverse complement strand
TTCCTTATCCATACCGGATACAATCTTTGTGATTGTCTCAAGACGGTGTACTTTGTCACCCGGGTTGATTCTCTCCGGAGAATATCCGATCTTAAAGTCTGTTCCGCACTTCAATCCAGATTCCCTCTCTAAAATAGGAACACAGATATCTTCTGTTACTCCCGGATATACCGTTGATTCAAATACCACGACAGACCCCTTGGTCAGATTACGGCCCAAAATCGCACTTGCGCCCTCTACTGGGGAAAGATCCGGTGTATGGTCATCATTTACAGGTGTCGGGACTGCTACTATATGGAATTTTGCTTCCCGCAGCTTTGTCTCATCCGCAGTAAATTCTACCGTAGTATTCCGAATCACTTCATTACCAACTTCTCTGGTCGGGTCAATCCCGTTTTTATATAAATCAATTTTCGCAGCATTTAAATCAAAACCAATAACTTTGATTTTTTTTGCAAAAGCCACCGCAATCGGCATACCTACATATCCTAATCCAACCAAAGATATCTTTTCTTCTCCACTTACGATTCTTTCATATAAATCCATATGATTATCCTCTTTTCCTATTACTTATGTTATTCTACTTGTCCTTCATTGCTATCCAAATCTCTTCCAAATAGATCGCAACCACCATTTCCCTGTTGAATCTTTGCTCCACATGGGCTCTTCCGGCCTTTCCCATCTGTGCCCTGTCGTCCGCCGATTTCTTTAATATCTTCCGTAATGCCTGTAACAGTGATTCACTGTTTCTTGCTTCGCAGCCAATTCCTGTAATGCCATTCTGAAATGTCTCTTTGCAACCGCTTATATCAGAAGCCACGACGGGTCTTCCCGTTGCCGCTGCCTCCAGCAGCACATTAGACATCCCTTCATGGTATGACGGATTTATAATGATATGACTATTTTCCATAATTTGCTGTATATCTTCCCGATACCCATAATAACGCAAAATCCCTTTGTCTTGCAAGTCCTTTATCATAGGTTCGTATTCCGCCCGGCTTTCCGGTTCGTAGGCACCGGCTATCTCAAAGATGGCCTGGGGAAATTCCGCATGGATTACAGGTGCAGTGGTGAGAAGTTCATTCACTCCCTTATCCCGCATAACGCGCATGACATCCAGAATTCGTATTTCTGTCTCTTCATCTGGATAAGGCGTATATGCATGTTCTGTAATATTGACACCAGATCCAGGCAACAATCTGGTTCTTCCATGAATACACCCCAGATTTTTCATGAACTTCTGATTATATTCATTCTGGAAAAACACACAACCGGCTCTTTTCAATGCAATCCTATATAGCATTACCACGATTTTCCGAATCAGCCCCGGATTCTCCAATGTTGTTCCAAGCCCTGTGATATTGACAATATAGGGGATACGGAGAAGCCTGCAGGCCATACCGCCATATATATTGGGTTTTATCGTATAGGTAAGCACTATCCGCGGCCGATATCTCCTCAGCATTCCGAGATAACTCATAAAGAGAAAAGTATCCTTTACCGGGTTCATGCCACGTCTGTTTATTGCCGTTGTCACATATTCACAGCCTAACTGTTCAATTCTGCTCTGATAATTACCGGCCGGCACAGATACAATGACCCGATACCCTTCCGCAATCAGCTTTTTCAGTAATTCCTTTCTGAAATCGTAGAGACCGGAATCGCTGTTGGTAAGTATCACAATTGTTTTTTTCATACAACCATTCTCCTACGCCTTGTCGATTTAACGAATCAGAATCTCATTATACTTCATCATATAGATTCCTTCTTTATATGCACCAATCGTACAAGGATTTTCTTTGCCCGCAAGATTTTCAAGGATCTGTCTCGGAACATTGACACCGCAGGCATACGCATGCGGATATCCGCCGCCAAAACGCGGATTTACTTCTGAAATAAAATATTGGTCATCTATCTTAAATATATCCATATCGATGATTCCCCGGAATCCCGTTTTTTCAACAAATTGCTGTATCAGCGCAAATAAGGCTTCCTCTTTTACGGACACGGATTTATCTGTCTCACCCGCACGCATCTTGATCTTTTCTTTCGTAAAAATAGAAGTCACTTTACCCGAAATCATATCAATATATACGTCGGCACCGTATTCCGTTCCATTCATGAATTCCTGTATCATCAGATCATCATATAAATCAAAAAGGACTTCAACTTCTTTTGGTCCTAAGACCTTATTGATATTGATGCTCGCACTTCCCCTTACCGGTTTCACGAATACCGGATAAGAGATTTTTCCTGCATGCACATCCTGATAAAATACTTCCTTATCGACATAGCTTTTTGCAGTCTGATATCCATTCTCAGTTAATAACTGATACATTCTGAATTTATCAAAACAGATGTCTACCAGATCAATATCAGAGACAATCGGTGTTGTTCCTATTTCAAGAAACTTAGATTTATTTGCAGCAAGTAAACTAAGTTCCGGATCGATCAGGGAGAAAATACCGTTGACTTTTTTTTCCTTACAAATATTCAGTATTATGTCCAGATATCCTTCTTCATCAATTCTGGGAACAATCACATATTCATCTGCTTCATAAAGAGCTGGTGCCAGTTCACTGCAATCTGTAGCAATTACTCTTCCACCTGCTCCTACTTCCTTCTTAAAGTACTCAACTACCTTATTTCTCGTTCCTGCGCTTAATACTAAAATATTCATGACCGGTTATTCCTCACTCTTACTTTTTACTTTATATAATCGGATTCTTCCTGCGCTTTTCCAACCGTTGCTTTACCAAGCACTGCTTTGCGGATCTCTGCAAAATTTCCTTCCGTCTGATTCGTATCTTCCGCCACATTTCCCGGTTTCAGTGCGACAGATACTGTCCTGATCAATATTTTCACATCGTTGAGAAACGTAATATGCTCTACGTATTCAATGTCTTTCTCCAGGCGTTCATCCCATGCAAGAAAATTACGTCCGCTCACTTGTGCAAGTCCTGTAAGTCCGGGTCTCACTGAATGTCTTTTCCGTTCCCGTTCCGTGTAAAAAGGCAGATAACTCACCAACAGCGGTCTCGGTCCGATCAGGCTCATATCACCCACAAAGATATTCCACAATTCCGGAAGTTCATCCAGACTGGTCGCTCTTAAAAAGCTGCCAAAAGAAGTCAGCCTCTCACAATCCGGAAGCAATCTGCCATCTGCATCTTTCTTATCCGTCATGGTACGAAACTTTTTCAGTGTAAATATCTTCTCGTCGAGCCCCGGACGTTCCTGCCGGAATAAAACAGGGCTTCCCAGACGCACCCGCACCAATACAGCCAACACCAAATAAGCCGGGCTTAGAATCAGCAGTCCGGCTCCCGACAATATCATATCAAGTAATCTTTTTACAAATCGTTGATACATTCTATACTCCTATTTCACAAACAATCCTCTGATGATGCCTATGATTCTGTCCATATCTTCCGGCGTATTCTTCACATCACTCGGTAAGCATAACCCTCTGTTAAAGATGTCTTCTCCTATTGATATACTGCCTTCGTTATGTTGGAAAAAATCATACTCTGCAAATACCGGCTGCAGATTCATCGGCTTCCAGATCGGTCTGCATTCTATATTATCTGCCTCCAACGCATCCATTACCATATCAGGGGTTACTTTGGAAGAAGCGTCTATTGTAATACAGGATAGCCAGTTATTTGCCTCCCCATCCGGGTTCATCGGATTCATGGAAATATCCGGTATATCCGCCAGTCTTTCCTTATATTCTTTATAGATGGCCTGTTTTTTCTTCTTATATTCTTCTAATACCGTTAATTGTCCCCGGCCGATACCTGCGACAATATTAGACATGCGATAATTATAGCCAATCTTTGAATGCTGATAATGGCGCGCCGGATCCCTTGCCTGTGTTGCCAGAAATCTCGCTTCCTTAATCAGTGCCTCATCATCAGATACAATCATTCCGCCTCCTGATGTTGTAATAATTTTATTACCGTTATACGAAAAAATTCCTAATTTTCCAAATGTACCCAGATATTTTCCTTTGTATGTAGAGCCTAACGCTTCTGCCGCATCTTCAATCAGAGGTACCTTATACTCTGCACAAATAGCCATAATCTCGTCCATTTTAGCCGGAGTTCCATAT
>JAEWWQ010000207.1 GCA_023458855.1 Bacillota bacterium | reverse complement strand
CAAAGGTGATGAACAGGGCATAGAGAAGTATAAATGTTCCCCACATCGGTCTCACACTGGCGCCGATCGCCAGTGCATCCGGAGTGGTGCCTATACTGGCTACATAGAGATCCGCCGCTTTCGACTGTAATACTGCCGCAGCGCTCTGTGTGGATGCAAGTGTATTGATACTGCCGGAACCATTCAGTTTCAGATAGAAAAAACTCAACAATCCGATGCAGCCGCCTCCTATGACATTCTGCACGGTAAACACGTCTTTCACAAACTCTCGCACGCCTGACCTTGTCTTCTTCGTAAAGATATAATAGAGGACAATCGGCATCAGACCGATGAACGGCAGCGTGGAGGTCAGCATGACTGTGCTCAGGATAAACACCAGACTTTTTCTGTTTTTCTGAGTCCAAAGCAGCATGACTGCCAGCCAGCAGGGAATTGCCTGGTTAAATACCCAGAACAGCTGGGTTGACATACTGGAATATTGATAGATACCAGGCCATCGTTCCATATGCTCCATTCCCAGGATAAAGTTGAGATTATCTTCATTCGCGATCAGCCCCATCGGAACTGCATCCAGACCGCTGAAAAAGACAACGATCAGCAGCGGCCAGATAACGATTTTTTTTCTCCATGCACATAATAAGTAATACATCGTGAATATGCCGATTACTGCCCATATGATCTGGAATGTATAACCAGCCTCTATGCCAAATAGCTTTCCGGCAATTGCACCTGGCAGCCAGAAACCGATATAATATACCAAAGTTCTGCTGACTGAATAATCCTCTATCTCGATTTCCTGGGTAACAGGCCAGGAATTATGCACCAGCATCTCATAGATTCCGTTACGGACGGGCTGATCCTCATTCTGATAGACTCCTTTTCCGATTCCTGCTAACACGACCCACAGAAAGATCAATGCCGCTATCAATATAAGCTTCATGATATTGTCTCTATTTACAGGAAGTCTCCAGTCACACGGCGTATCCACAATCGCAACGAATAAAGATATCACAATAATCAGACTGGCAGGTATCGATATCACTGGTCTGCACCACCCAATCACAAAGATAAGAATCGGTAATGCCAGATAACTGTAGGCAACTGCGATCATCGGAGAAGTATCTTTTAATTGTATGAGTTTCTTTCTCATTACTTCCTCTACGATTTTCGCCGCATTCCCTTTACTTTTTTCTGTTTTTTCTCTCTGTTTTTTCATGCCTGTATCTCCCAACCCACATTTTTTTAATGTCAGACTGATTATATTCCAATCTTCCGCCTCATTTTTTCCATTTCTTCTAACTGGCCCATATCCATCCAATTTTCTTCGCTGATCAGATAGGTCCCAACATTTTCACCCTCCTCCATGCATTTCTGGATGATGTCTGTAATCGGTAAAAATGTATCTTTTTCTATTTTTTCAAAAATAGCAGGTTCTATCACATACAGCCCTGTATTGGTCTTAATTTGAAAACTTGGCTTCTCTTTGAACTGTTGAATATATCCTCTTTCATCTATCTCTACAGTGCCATAAGGTATGACTACATTTTTGACGGCGCATACGATGGTAATGAGATTTTTCTTTTCCCGATGTACCTTTAATATCTCCTCATAGTCTGCGTCTATCAGAATATCACAATTTGTCAGAAAGAAGGTCTCCGTGACCTCTCCCTGCAATAACTGGAGACCGCCTCCGGTTCCCAGATATTTTTCTTCTTCCACAAAAGATAGATTTCTTTTTCTTTCACTGTCAGCAAAATAGGATTTGATAAAATTTTTCTTATAATTCACAATCATGTAAAAACGATGGCAGCCATAATTTTCAAAATGCTCCAGGATATGCTCTGTAATTGTTTTATCGCCGATCGGTATCAGTGGCTTCGGCAGAATATCCGTATATGGCTTCAGTCTTGTGCCTTTTCCTCCGGCCATGACTACGACCGGTATGTCAATTACCTGGTGGCTAACCGGTGGCTTTGTAAATAAAAATTTTATATCTACTATTTTCTTCTCTTCATCGACGATCGGCAATGCCGTTATTACTTCCTGCCGCATTATCTCCATTGCTTTCTCACTATCCTGCGTATACAGGAACAACGGCTTGTAATTAGCGATTGCGCTGATCGGTGCCATCATATCCACATGCTTCATAATACTTCTTCTGATATCACCATCAGTAACAACTGCCAACAGCCTGCCGTCCTCACATACAAATGCATTTCCCCTTGCATTGGTATTTATCTTATTCATTACCTCTATCAGCGGCATATCCTCTGTCACGATATAGTCATCCAATATCATATTTCTCATCCTCTATAAGTTATACAGATCAACCTTATATTTATCCATATTGTGTCTTAAGAATTCTATGGTTTCTGCGATGCCCTGTTCAAAGGTATAGCCCGGTGTCCAGTTGGTGAGCTCCAGTATCTTCTTATTAGAGCCAAGCAGTCGGTTCACTTCGCTTTTCTCCGGGCGGAGACGCTGTTCATCACAGATGATTCTGGCTTTTGGATTGATCTGTTTTATCAGTTCCTCTGCCAGCTGTCCGATTGATATCTCTCTTTGTGTCGCAATATTGATTTCCTGACCGATCGTCTGGTCGGACAGATACATCTCGATAAATCCGTTTGCGGTGTCCTTCACATAGTTAAAATCTCTTGTCGGTGACAGGGAACCTAATTTTATCTCTTCTTTTCCTGCCAGCAGCTGTGTAATGATCGTAGGAATCACGGCTCTTGCAGACTGTCTGGGTCCATAGGTATTGAACGGTCTTACAATTGTCACCGGCAGATTAAAAGAACGGTAAAAAGATTCTGCAAGCCTGTCCGCCCCGATCTTGGTCGCTGAATAAGGAGATTGTCCCTGATACGGATGCTGTTCGTCTATCGGAACGTACTGTGCCGTTCCATAGACTTCTGAGGTCGAAGTCACCAGTATGCGTGAGGTACCAAGATCTCTTGCTGCCTGCAGAACATTCAATGTGCCCTTAATATTCGTATCTACATAGGTATCCGGCGAATGGTAGCTGAAGGGAATCGCAATCAATGCTGCCAGATGGAATACTGCATCTACTCCCCGCATCGCTTCCTTTACACCGTTCGGGTCCCTTACATCTCCCTGAAAGATCTCGATTTTTTTCATTGTCTCTTTTGGAAGAGTATCCAGCCATCCCCATGTATTAAAAGAATTGTATAGCACAAAAGCCCTTACCTCATATCCTCTTCTGACCAGTTCCTCCGTCAGATGACTCCCAATAAATCCATCCGCTCCTGTTACCAGTACTTTATCCATCGCTTATCTCCATTTCTTATTTTTTGTTGCTTTTTATACTGATTCTATTTAAGATCTTATGAATCATATCATCCATGAGAATTCCCAGGAAACAATTGATTCCGATACCCAAAAGGAAATTAAAGAAAAAAGAACCGGTTATTTTTCCAAAGCCAAGTTGAAAATATGCCATTTGCACAAGGAAAATACAGTATGTGGAAATACCGATCCGGTTCACCACTGTATCCATGACCCCCGGGAATCTTCTTAAAAAATGCATGCCGCCCATCACCATGGCACCTACCCAGAGTACGGTAGGCATGGAGGTACTTGTCCAGTAACGGAAAATGGGCATCGGAAAATGCAATACACTGACCGCTGCGATATAAAGACCTCCCGACAGTGCCATCATGAGCACTATTACATTCTTTATTTTCTGCCTGTAATAGAAAAGTATGATTCCAAACCAGATAAAAACAAAATATCGTATCAGCAGCAGTCGATACCAGGACTCCGGGAACTGCAGAATACCAACCCCGATTTCGAACAGGAATTGAACCCCCAGTATGAGGATACTGCCCTTTAATAAATCTCTTTTTACAAGATAGTATAAGATCGGAAAGCAAAAAATAAATTGTGTCAGCATCGGAATATAATAGCTTCCCGGTCCCCATCCTCCTGTCAGGAACACATATATTGCCTCATGCAACCCAATTGTTCTTTTTTGAATCCTATCCATTAAGATAATCTCTGAAAAATATAGTATGGTAAACGGCAGATAAATTACGCACAGCCTGGAGCACAGATAATGGATCCAGTTACCTGCCTTCAATTCTTCTGCTGTTTTCTTTGTAAAAGAAATAGTATTTACATACCCACTGATAATCATAAAAAGCGGCACTGCCATCTCCACCAGATAGGGAAATATTACAGGCAGCGGCGCGACCTCGTTATAGGAAAATATATGTGTAATGATAACCATAATAATTGCAAAGGTCTTCAAATAATCAAGTTGCCATTCTCTCTTCATTGTTATTCTCTTTCCATGCAATAGCTTTAAAATATTATTGCCAAAATTAATATAATTTTAGCACTAATCAGGACTACAGTAAACCTCAATTTATGCGCTAGATAAATACTCTCAAATTTGATATACTAAAAACATTCATATCAGCATGAGGAGATTAATCTATGAAGAAGGAAATAACTGTATTTACACAGGGAGATGCCTCTCTTGCCAGCACCTGGTCCAATGTGCCTTATTTTCTTACTGCCACTCTGGAATCAAAAGGTTACCGGATCAACCGCATCAATGTGGAGGCCAGAGGCTTTTTACAAAAAATCTATGATAAATTTTTCTGCCGCCTTCTGCGTCATACGATTCTCCCTGATACTACTTTTTGCTATGAGCGTTCTTACCTGTATAACAGAAGGGTGGATCGCATGATGCGGAAGGCAGTCTGTGCGTATCCGGATTCGGATTGTTATCTCTCAACTTCTTTTAGTTTTTCACCGAAGAAGTATACGGATAAGCCCTGCATTCTCTTCTGCGACTGGACCTATGCTTATTATGTTACTCATTTTAATCATAAAAAACCTGATTTTCTGGAGAAACCTGCGATACAGCGCCAGGATGCGCTGATTGAATCTGTGGATCACGTGTTTTCTCTCTTTCCGGATGTGACACAATATATGCAGTCCTATTACCGCAATCCCAACATTGCCTACCTTGGCAACGTCATTAATTCGGAGGAAGCAAATGCTCCTGTCGATTTTGAACAAAAGAGGACCGCACAGAAACTCTTATTCATTGGTCTGAAAAAATACCAGGCAGGAGCCAAAGCGCTGATTGATTCTGTAATCCTGCTGCATTCTGATTATCCTGATATGGAACTGAATATCATCGGTATGGTCCCTGATGACTGCAGCCTTGTTACCGTCCCCGATTTTATTCATTTTCACGGATATCTTTCGAAGGATGTCCCTGCACAAAAGAAATTATACTATCGCTTATTGCAGGAGTCCATGGTATATGTGAATACGACGCCTTTATGGGCCGGCTTCTCTTCTGCCCTGGAGTCCCTTTACCATTATCTCCCGGTAATTACCTCTCCCTATTCAAGTTTTCTGGATACATTCGGGCCGACTATTAATTTTGGATACTACTGTGAGGAAAATACTCCGGAAATGATTGCAGAAACTTTAAAGCAGGTACTTGATATGCCTGCTTCTGAATATGAGATGCTCTGCCAGCATGCACATGACTGCACGCTGGATTATACCTGGTCTTCTTATGTGGATAAGATGCTGTCCTGTCTGTCTTAAAAAAGGCTAACCACTCCAAGCCAGATATACACAAAAGCACTTATGGAACAAAACAGAATCCCCACTGCCTTCACGGTCTGACAGCACAGATTTTTCTGCCCATTCCGCGTGGTTCTTATCTCCATCTCCTGCATCATAAATCCCATACACAGGATACCGATAACAATCGCCGGTACGATGTATCTGGCACTCATACTGCAAACATAAGGATACTTGAAAATAAATTTAAAATACATTCCCAATAATACGGCAACGTATGTAATCAGAAAAAATTTAATCTGGTTGTCAGTCTGGCTTATCCGATGGAACAATGTGTAAATAAAAGCAATGATTACAATCAGAACTACTGCCACATTTACATAGAACAAAATATTGGCTGCTATGATTCCCCATTTGTCCTGTCCGATCGAAAATTCATCAAATACAAGTTCCTTCAGGATCGTAATCCACATATTGTGTTCCCGGCTTGCATCGAGGCTGACAAATACATTGCCTCCAAAAGGCCAATTGAAACCGGTCAGACGGTTCCACAGTGGAATGCGGCCCAGATATTGTGTGGAATCGGTTCCGACGATAGGAATATAGTCAAATGGAACTCCCCATTTGATGTAATTATAAACAGACCAGCTCATGCCTATAGGGATGCTTACTATCCCAAACAACAGATATTGTCTGAATAGCTTCCAGAATTCACGGCGGTTCCTGAATAGCCTGTCTGCAAACAGGAACGCCAGTGCCGGTGCAATCAATACGCCCGATGCTTTGCTTAACATGGCAAGGCCAAGACACAGCGCCATCTTAAGAATCAATGCATTGGTCTTTTCCTGATACCAGCGGATCGTATAATAGATAACAGCTGTCAGCAGCAGAATGCAGAGTGCGTCATTATTGATACTTCCCGAAAGTAATATCAGGTACGGGTGAAAACAAAATAGGGAAAAGAGGAATACAGCATTCTTCTGTTCGAATTGCAACAGCTTAATAATCTGATAAAGCAAATATAACATAAGCATCGAATATACCAATGTCAGAATCTGGATATTTTCATAAGCCTGCGCATCTGAAAATCCCAGTTTCATATTTATTTTTACCCAGATTGCAGCTATCATATGATGCAAAGGAGGGTGATAGAACTGTTCCACTATCCTCGGGTCGCCCTCCGGCAATTGCAGTCTGTGTGTAGCCAGATAAGCAATGTAGCCCAGATGGCCATATCCTCCCTGATAGCTTCCGGCATCGTGCTGGCGATATTCAATCGCTGTATACATTACATAAAATGCTCTTAATAAGAAAGAAGTGATACTCAGTATAAGAACCGTTCTATTACTTTTCTTCGTGATATTCCTGTTCTGTATTAACATTCCAAATATTATCCTTTTCTTTTCTATGGTTCACGATATTATCGACTGCTTCAAATGCAGTCACCATAGAATGATCCATATTGTTATATCGATGCTGACCATTTCTTCCGATACAGTACAAATTCTCATATTGATTCAGATACGCAATCATCTGGTCCATTTCCGCATAGGTGTCAAAGTATGCCGGATAGGCTTTTTTCACCTTTTCTCTGTGAGAATCCAGTATCGCTTCTTTTCCATTGATGATGCCCATCTTTACTAATTCATTTGCTGCGAATTCATAACTTTCCTCATTCGACATATTCCAGAATGCATCATTTTCCCTGCAAAAATATTCTAATCCTATCCAGACTTTATGTTCTACATCCGCCACCATATAAGGCGACCAGTTGTTAAATATCTGGATTCTTCCAAGCTTGACCCCTACGTCCTGAACATAGATCCAGCAATCAGGTACCAGTTCATTAAATGTTCTGATCTTAGTGGTATTCACCAGATTTATCTTATCAAACAGAAATCCGATTGTTATAAAATCCCGATATGGCAGTCCTGCCGCGATTCTTTTGATAGCATCCGGAACGGTATCGTCCATGCCGGCAATCAGATCCTTTATCGGCATCGTGGAAATAAGATAGTCGCAATCTATGGTCTCGTTGAGCTGATTTTCATTTATGTAAGTAACAGAATTGACTTTTTGTCCCTCTGTATGAACAGCAACTACCTTACAGTTCTTTTTAATTTTAACCTGATTATGCTCCGCTGCTTCGGCTGCCTTCTCCCATAACTGACCCGGTCCGTATTTCGGATATACGAACTCTTCAATCAGCGAAGTCTCAACCTTCCTTCCCTCTTTGTCCGGTAATATTTTCTGAAAGACATCTTTCAGAATGGCCATTATGGAAAGCCCCTTCACGCGTTGTGCTCCCCATTCTGCCGATATCTCTCTTGGATGCCTGCCCCATAGTTTTTCCGTATATCCTTCGAAGAACATAGAATATAGCACACGTCCAAATCGGTTGATATAGAAATTTTCCAATGAATCTTCTTCTTTTTTGCTAACCGTGGAAATAAGATAACTGCTTCCTGCCTTTATGGTCTGCACCAGCCCCATATTGATAAAGGTCTGCGGTTTCATGGAAATCGGATAATCAAAGAACTTCTTTTTATAGAAGATGCGTGATACTCTCTGGCGTATCAGCATAACATTATCTTCTGTCTCCGGGTCCGGACCGCCTTCCGATAATTGTCTCTTTCTATCCAGTTTTTTATCATCATAAGAAGGCTTTCCCTGCAGCGGCATAATCTCATTCCACCATCTCGTAACACGTTCATCCTTGGAAAAAAAGCGGTGTCCGCCTATATCCATCCGGTTTCCGTGATACTTCAGTGTTCTGGATATTCCCCCTAACTGATCACTTTCCTCTAATACGACAATCTCGTAATCCTTACTTTTTCTGCTTAATTCCAGTGCAGCTGTTAACCCTGCAGGACCCGCACCTATAATGACAATTTTTTTCATCTGATTTATATCCTATCTTTTTTATTTCAATATTACTATTTTTATATCCTTACCTGTCTATTTTACTAATAATCGTATAAAAAGGCAAACAAATAAAAATACCATACAGATATCTGAACTCTCCGTTGACCGGTGTGGCAAGCAGTAAGGTTCCCCACAGCGCAAGCATTGGCAGGAATAACAATAATTCTCTCTTCCGGTTCTTCACCAGACAAAAGCCTGCCGCTATGAAGGTCATCCAGACAGCCGCCCCGATGCTCCAGAAGAGGCCATACACCGGAAGCTTCGTATATCCCTGCCACAAAAAACCTTTTCCAAGCAGATTGGATATGAATTCCGGAAGCTTGGGCTCTGTCACGATTCCCGCTTTGTTCCTGCATACGCCTTCGGTATAGACCCATCTTTGCACATCCGGATACCAGTACCCTTCTGTCTGATGCAGGAACGCCCGGATATAATGCATGGGATAACGCATTCCCACTGAGGCCCACAATCGAAGATACTCACTTTTGTGTGTATCCAGATATTGCTGATTGCCTTTCTCCCGAACCAGATCCTTCACCGGATCCGATACGCCTTCGTCATAGACATCCGGGATTCTGTCAACCTCTACTACCTGCTCCAGCAGAAGGCGTTCTTCCTCTTTCAGTTCTCCGTCATTGGTAATGACCCTTGCAATCTGCTGTGCCGGTATTGATAAGGATTCCACCAGATCCGGTGATGCCACGTGGAAGTACGTAAATACAGGTCCCCGGATCAATATCGTAAGGAGAAAGACCACAGCCATTGCAAGCACCGTATGCTTGCTCTTCTTCCAGCACAATACGCATACGAAAGGCACAACGACCAGGAAGGCATAGAATCCATTGTTTCGGAAAAGTGTAATAATACAGCCCGATAATACAAGAAGAATCTCTTCTGCCACAATGGCACAGGTTGTCTGTGACTCCTGTCTTAGCAGCTTCCACAGCAGCACGATGAATAGCAGTAAGGCGCCTGAAAACAAACTGTCTTTCCAGATATTTATTGCATACATTACATTATATGGCATAATCGCATAAAATAAAAACAGCACGATACAGATCCATTTCTTTACACGATGCGCATAACATTCTGTAATGACATACGCGTAAATTAAGGCCAGCACTATCATCTGGATGATACAATATACTGCAATCCCCGTCTTCATCTGACCAGTCATCTGTAATCCCAGGGTTACGAAAAACTGTAATATCCAGGTCTGTGCGACCGGGTGATGATTACTGTAGATACCCGATATAGCCTGCCCAAGCTGATCCATAGAGTCACTGATAATCACGGCCGGGAAATTCTTCAGGTAAAAAGGCAGCCAGCATAAAAAAATAAGGAGTGCCGTTACGATAAATACCGTACGCGGTCTTTTCTGATAAGGCTGTGCATTCGTAAGGATCGCTTCTGTCATCTTACTGTATAGCCATCTTAACAGGAACCAAAATAAGAAAAAATAGCCGCCGGCAACACACAATAATACCGCCAGCTTTCCACCGCCGGTCAGCTCATAGAAATCATCCTGATACTCTACCATATACATGCTCATGAAACAGGTCAGGAGCAAAGAAACTAAGACACTTGCAATTGTAATGCGCCTCCTGTCTGCCGTTGTATCAGCGACATCCCATTGCCTGCCATAAAAATAAGCAAGTACCACTGCCAGGATAGCCGTGATACTGTTCGAGGTTCTTAATTGCAGCGTAAAAGAAACGGCACTTGCCGAAATGAGAGCAGCTATTAAGATCAATACTTTTTTCTTTCTCTCGCTCATCGTAAACTTCCAATCGCTTTCTTAATCCTGAATAATAGTCTGAAGATACCATAATTGCAATAAGCCAGTATGATCACAGGTTTCGGAATATGCCTGTATTCACCAAAGTAATATAGCGCAGATCTAAATGAGATATCAATACTCCGTATCACGCTAAATGCGGATTTTACAGTTTCTCCATGTTCATGTATGATTCTCACATCATCCGTGTAATACATACTGTAGTTCCTCTTCCGCAGCCTTTCTGCCAGAATCACCTCTTCATAGAATAGAAAGGTGTGTTCATCAAAACCACCCACGGAATCGAACCTTTCTGCGTCTGTTATAAAGAAGGAGCCCGTGACCCAGTCACAGATTCCTGACTTTGCATTCTCTGAAGCCTTCGTAAGCCATTGATCTGATTTGAGACCTTTTGGCAGCAGCATATTCCAGTAGTATCCAAATAACTCTGCTCCCACTGACGGTATCTTTCCCGGTGATTGCCGGAAGCCTTCTCCTGACAGAACACAGGGACCGACCACCGCTGCCTCTTCCTTCTTCTCCATGGGCTCGATCAGCTTATGGAGGTCAAAAGGTTCCGGAAATCTCAAGTCATTATTGCTGAACAGATAATACTGATCCATGAATAAGAGTCTTGCGGCTTTCGCACCGAGATTATTCCCCCTTGCATAACCAAGATTCTCCCTTGCGGCGAGATACGTGATAACACTTCCATCCGCACAGGTACACTCATATACCGGTAC
>JAEWWQ010000206.1 GCA_023458855.1 Bacillota bacterium | reverse complement strand
TCAGATTGTTCTTGCAGATATCGGCAAGAAAATATTTGAGTAATGTCTGCATGCTCTTGATATCAGCAATTACACCATTCCCTAAAGGATAAGAAATATGAATATTATTCGGTGCTTTCTCATACATATCAAACGCAGAGTTACCATATGCAAATAAATCCTGTTTATTTGCAATGGCAATCATATTTCTTTCTACCATAATAGAATCGTCATTTCGGTTGTAAATTTTTATATTACTAGTACCAAGATCGATACCAAATGTATTATTGGACAACATAAAAACCCCTTTCTTTTATAAAAGATCTGCTTCCTTAAAACTCATATATTTGTTATCCCCAATGATAATATGATCTATCAGGGGAATTCCAATCAATTTTGAAACATCCATAATTCTCTTTGTGATGTGAATATCCTGTTTGCTTGGTGTCGGATCTCCACTTGGATGGTTATGCAGCAATAAAATATAGACTGCTTTATTTTGTAATGCCAAAAGAAAAATCTCTCTGGGAGAAAGTAATGATGAATTTACTGTTCCCTGTGAAATAATACAATCGTTAATGATTCGATTCTTATTATCCAGCATTACCAATAAGATGTGTTCTGTTTCAACATGCCTCAATTCTTCCATGTAATAGTTCGCAACTGTCTGTGGTCTGTCTATCTGTAGATTCAGCTCGGCACTGGCTTTGGATAAACGCTTTGATAATTCAGAAATACACTTGATCTTGATTGCTTTTACTTCCCCAATTCCACGAATCGTCATTAATTCAGATAATGATATGTGGTGAAGTCCCAGCAGCCCCGGTTTCCGATCGGTCAGATCTAATACTTTTCTCCCAATCATAACAGAATTTTCATCTTTTGTTCCAGTTCGAATAATAATCGCCAGAAGCTCTGCATCTGTTAATGCTTCAGGTCCGAATTTTAAAAATTTTTCATATGGCTTGTCCATATTCCTTGTTATATTCAGTTTTGCAATATCATGTTTTTCTTTCACATCTGCTCCCATTATGTTTTCTCCAGACATATCTTTAATGGGATTGCATTAACTTTTGATCATATAAATCTATAAATAAAAATACCTATAATAATACCTATAATACTAGAGACAGTAATCTTAATCGTCAGCGCAAATGTAACTGACAAAATTCCCAAATCTAAAATGACCGGATTAGTAAGTCCAAAAGTCTGCCCATAATTAAGCCATGTACTCGGAAAAAGATTACCAATAAATGCACCAGCAACAATGCCTGCCAGAATCATAAGAAAACATGCCCAATGATTCTTTCCCTTCATATGTATCCTCCAAAAATTTTATCTAATTACATAACAGTTACTGAGTGCTTGACAAGCACCCAGTAACTAGAAATAGTTTATCACAAATGCAAATTAATGTATACCAAAATCGCGAGAAATGTTTCGACATATTTCTAGACAATTAGTCCTATAAGTAAGATATTCTGTTACAGTCTAAAGGACTCTTCCGTGACAAAGCCCTCATTTACTAACGCCTGCAGAGATTTTAGAATACCCAGTTTTGCATGTGCAAAAGTAAGTCCGCCCTGGAAGTAAACGGCATAGGGAGGTTTGATCGGACCATCCGCACTTAATTCTATGGAGGAACCAGATACAAATGCACCAGCCGCCATGATAACATCGCTATCATAGCCAGGCATAGCCCAAGGTTCCGGTAATACAAAGCTGTCAACAGGTGCAGCAGATTGTATTCCCTTACAAAAAGCAATTACATTTTCAGCACTGCCAAGCTCCACCGCCTGTATAATATCGTGTCTTGATTCTGTACTGTCCGGAATTACGCGATACCCCAGGCGTTCATATAAGTTAGCTGCAAAGATAGCACCTTTTAAAGCAGAAGCCGTTACGGTCGGAGCTAGAAATAGCCCCTGATAAAAAGAGCTTAATACTCCAAGGGACGCCCCGACCTCTTTTCCGAGTCCGGGAGAAGTCAGGCGAAATGCTGCATTTTCAATGCATTTTTTCTTACCCGCAATATATCCTCCGATCGGTGCCAAGCCTCCACCCGGATTCTTGATTAAAGATCCAACGACCATGTCAGCACCAACATCAGTCGGTTCCATTTTTTCTACAAATTCTCCATAGCAATTATCGACCATGCAAATAACATCCGGCTTTATATTTTTAATAAATGTAATCAGTTCACCGATTCTTTTTACAGAAAGGGTTGGTCTTGTCTGATATCCCTTGGATCTTTGAATTGTTACTAATTTTGTTTTTTCGCGAATCGCATTTTTAATATGCTCGTAATCAAATTCTCCGTCCGGCAGCAAATCAACCTGGCGATATGTGATTCCATATTCTCTTAAGGAGCCCACTGATTCCCGAATCCCAATTACCTCTTCCAGCGTATCATATGGTTTCCCTACTGGAGAAAGCAACTCGTCTCCAGGTCGCAGATTACTCATAAGTGCTAATGCAAGGGCATGGGTACCACATGTGATCTGCGGGCGGACCAAAGCATCTTCCGCATGAAAGACAGATGCATATACGGCTTCCAGGGTATCTCTGCCAATATCATTATAACCATATCCGGTCGTTCCTAACAGACATGCTTCACTTACTTTATTTTTCTGCATTGCCTCAATTACTTTCAACTGATTATATTCAGCTATCTGATCAATCTTTTGAAACCTGTCCTGTAGCGTATTCAAAATTTTTTCTCCGAAGGAATATACCTCTTCCTGAATACCCATCTTCAGATATATTTTCTTCATTTGTGATATTTCCATTTATTTTCCACTCCCGTCTGTATTTTGGGTAACTATTTGTGTGACCATACTTTGCAATATTTTTTGGTTATCGTATTGATACTGCTCCTTCTCGATCCATGTGACTTCTCGTTCTCTGCGAAACCAGGTAAGCTGTCTTTTGGCAAAGTGTCTGGTATTCCGTTTTATAAGAGAAATAGCTTCTTCTAAAGTACATTCCCCGTCCAGATACGATAAAATTTCTTTATAGCCCAGGCCCTGCATGGCTACAGAGTCTTTTTTACATCCCATTTCTTTTAATATCTGTACCTCATGGACAAGTCCTTCCTTTAACATCATATCAACACGTTTTTCAATTTGAGCATAAATATTCTCTCTTTTGTCTGTTAAAACAAAATACTGAAATGTATAGGGAGACTCCTTTTGCTGTTCTCCTTCGTTGTGCAAAGATATTTTGGTTCCTGTCTTTTCATAAAATTCAAGTGCCCTTATCACACGCTTTACATTATTGGCATGAATTAACATTGCAGATTCAGGATCCACTTTTTTTAACATTTCATATAAATATGCGTTACCGTTTTTGCGTGCTAAGTCCTCTAAAAACATACGATAAGACATATCTGCATCATTATTTGTGAAATCAATGTCATATAGCACCGCCTGAATGTAAAACCCTGTTCCCCCTACCAGAATCGGAATATTTCCATGGCTGTATATCATATCCATGTATTCTTTTGCAGATTTTTGGAAAATTACAACATTAAAGTCTTCTGTTGGTTCTAAGCAGTCGATCATATAATGTGGAACACCTTGCATTTCCTCAGGTTTGATTTTTGCGGAACCAATGTTCATGTATTTGTATACCTGCATAGAATCGGCGGAGATAATCTCTCCGCCAATGGCTTTTGCCAATGCAATGGATAATTTTGTTTTTCCAACGGCGGTCGGACCTGTTAGTACAATTAGGGGTTTCTTTCCTGACATATATTCTCCTATACGATTCTTTTAAATTTCTTCTCAACCTCATATTTTGACATTGAAATAATAGTTGGTCTTCCATGGGGGCAGTTATATGGATTATCAAGTTCCAGCAATTGATCTAACAGTTCTCCTACTTCCTCCATAGAAAGACTGTTATTTCCTTTTACGGCAGCTTTACACGACATGGAGGCTAATCGTTCTTCTATTATGGACGGCTGGTTCATCATACTGTTTTCAGCCAATTCATCTAAAATATCCTGAAACAATTCTTTTTCATTACATCCGTATAAATCTGTCGGCACGCTCCGAATCGCATATTCATTTCCGCCAAACTCTTCAATCTCAAACCCAAGATTTTCAAAATATTCCTTGAATTTTAATAATATGTGTTCCTCGTTACTGCTAAGCGTCACTATGGCAGGAGGATTTACTGTCTGTGAAGTAATTTCTTTTTCTTTTAATTTTTTTAATAATGCTTCATATTTTACTTTTTCATGTGCTGCATGCTGATCCATGAAAAATAATTTATCACTATATGCAATTAACCAGTATGTGTCGAAAATCTGTCCCAATATCCGGTATTCACTTCTGGCTTCTTTGGTCAGCATTTTATCATCAAAAAAGTTCAATTGCGTATGTTTTTCAACGATAATGTGGTCTTTTGATTTAATGATATTTGAATTAATATTTGCATTATTTGGTACTATAGGCACATTTTCATTTCCAAATACTTTTGTAAAAGGTGTATTTTGCAAGAAGTCCTGCAATTTTGTCTGTTTTTCAGGCTTCGCCTCATATACCGGAGTTTCCCTGACACTATCTGACTGAAGCCGATTTACCTCAAAAGGTTCCGGTGCTGTTCTTTTCTCATGCTTTACATCCGTAACCATATCAGGGGTCTTTGTATAATGAATATCAGACTCATAAAATTCAGTTTTCTCCTTTTGTGTAACAGAGTCTTTTTTATTTTCATTTTCCTCAGCTAAAATCTGTTCCACAAATATTTGTGAATTGCTTGTGAATTTTATATTATGCGATGGTAAATCAATAGTCACTTCAGGAATCAGCTCTTGTACAGATAGTGCTTCTCCTACTACCTTAAGAATATCCTGATAAACCTCATTCTGATTGGAGAAGCGGATTTCCATCTTTGTCGGATGTACATTTACATCTATCTGATCTGGGCTTAACGTTATGTGAAGAATAGCAAATGGAAATTTATGCTGCATTAAATATGGTTTAAAAGCTTCTTCTACGGACTTACACAGAATGTCACTTTTAATATATCTGTGGTTGACATAAAACTTTTCGAAGTTACGATTGGCACGGTTAATTGTTGGTTTTCCAATATATCCACTAATTGTGAAAGTGTCTTTCGTAAAATGAACTGGTAATAGTTCTTTTGTAATATCTCTTCCATAAATACGATAAACAATTTCTTTTAAATCACCATTTCCGGAAGTGTGAAATTTTAATTGTCCGTTTACGACATATTTAAATGATATTCCAGGCTTTGACATAGCCATATTTTCCATAAGTTCAGAGATATAACTTGCTTCTGTCTGATGGGTTTTTAAGAATTTCCTTCTTACCGGTGTATTGAAGAACAGATTGCGAACCATGATAGTAGTGCCGTTCGGTGCGCCAATGTCCTCAATTTCTTTTTCTTTTGCACCTTCTAACAGATAACGTACTCCCATAAGGCAGTCATTTTGCTTTGTTACCAATTCTACCATAGAGACAGCAGCAATACTTGATAATGCTTCGCCGCGGAAGCCAAGACTTGAGCAGGATAAGAGATCTTCTACCTTTTTTATTTTACTGGTTGCATGGCGGAGAAATGCTTTTTGAATCTGTTCTTTTGCAATACCAATACCATTATCGGTAACCCTGATTAATGCAATTCCACCCTGTTTGATATCTACGGTTACAGCTGTTGCACCTGCATCAATTGCATTTTCGACCAATTCCTTTACTACGCTGGCCGGCCTCTCAACGACTTCTCCGGCAGCAATCTTATCAATTGTTCCACTATCCAGAATCTGAATTTCAGGCATATACTGTCTCCTTTCTCTGTTGTAAAGTTTGTTACCATCTGTTCTTTAATTTATTTTGCAGACCATATAAGGTATTCAAAGCATCTACCGGGGTAAGGTTACTGATATCGATTTCTTTCAGTTCTTTTAATATATCTTCATCTTTTACAGTATCAAAAAGTGAAATTTGTTCCAGATCAACTTCGTCCAGTCTGGTAACCTTCTTTTTATCAATTTTATTATCGACTTCAATCGCCTGTACTCTTTTGGTAATATCATTATCTGATAATTGCTCTACGATCTCTTTCGCACGGTCTATTACAAAATCAGGAACTCCAGCCAGTTTTGCTACCTGAATACCATAACTCTTATCAGCGCCGCCCTTTATGATTTTTCGTAAAAAGACAATATCATCTCCTTTTTCCTTGACTGCAATGCAATAATTATTTACATTATTCATCTTGTCTTCCAATTCTGTCAATTCATGGTAATGTGTGGCAAACAAGGTCTTTGCACCTAATAGCCTTCGATTACTAATATGCTCAATTACTGCCCAGGCAATACTCAGACCATCAAATGTAGACGTACCTCTTCCTATCTCATCTAATATAAGTAAACTATTCGACGTTGCATTTCTAAGAATGTTTGCGACCTCATTCATCTCCACCATAAAAGTGCTCTGTCCGCTTGCCAGATCGTCTGAGGCACCGACTCTGGTAAAAATTCTGTCTACAATTCCGATATTCGCACTTTTGGCAGGTACGAAACATCCTATTTGGGCCATTAACACGATAAGGGCCGACTGACGCATGTAAGTTGATTTTCCAGCCATATTCGGTCCCGTGATAACAGACACACAATGAGAGGCATTATCAAGATAAGTATCATTATCAATGAACATATCATTATCAATCATTTTTTCAACGACCGGATGTCTGCCCCCTTTAATATCAATAATTCCTTTTTCATTTAAAGCCGGTCTTACATATTGATTGCGTTCTGCGACCAGGGAAAGAGAGGAAAATACGTCCAGTTTTGCAATTGCCTTTGCAGTTTTCTGGATACGTTCCAGTTCTGCGGCTACCGCATCACGTATGTTACAAAACATATCATATTCTAAGGTACATAACTTATCCTCTGCATTTAATATGGTATCTTCCAGTTCTTTTAGTTTAGGAGTCGTATAACGTTCGGCATTTGCCAAAGTCTGTTTTCTGATATAATCATCCGGAACCAGATTTTTATAAGAATTGGTAACTTCAAAATAATATCCAAAAACTTTATTATATTTAATTTTTAATCCTTTAATTCCGGTACGTTCTTTATCTTCATTTTCCAGCTGTGCCAGCCAGTTTTTACCATCTGTTTTTGCATGGCGCAGCGTATCAATATCTTCATCAAACCCTTCTTTGATGATACCGCCTTCCCGAATGGTGATAGGCGGTTCTTCCAGGATGGATCTCTCAATTAGTTCATAGATATCTTCTAAAGAGTCTATGTCTTCATTAATTTCATTCAATAATTTCTTATCAAATCCGTTCAAAACTGTTTTTATGGGAGCAAGCATTTCAAGCGAATTGCGAAATGCTATCATATCTCTTGGATTCGCAGATTTATAACTTACTTTGCTTAATAATCTTTCAAGATCATAGATGGTATTTAGATATTCCCGTATCTCATCTCTGCTGACAGGTTCTTTTGATAATGCTTCAATTGCATCAAGACGATTTGTAATATCTGTTTTTTCAATTAAAGGCTGTTCCAGATAACTTCTGAAAGTTCTGGCCCCCATTGCTGTTTTTGTCTTATCCAATACCCACAGAAGGGAACCTCTCTTCTGCTTTTCTCTTAATGTTTCTGTCAGTTCAAGGTTACGCCGTGTAGAGCTGTCAAGCAGCATATACTTACTCGTAACATAGGGATATAAATGAGTAAAATGATCCAGACTGATTTTCTGTGTTTCTATCAGATATTGCAATAATGCGCCTGCGGCAATCAATCCAGCTGAAAAATCTTCTATCCCAAGCCCGGTCAGGGAAGAAACCTTAAAATGTTTCATAATAGAGCGCTTACAGGAGTCATCATCAAAATACCAGGAATCCAATGCTGAAACTGCAATATGCATTCTTCCTTTCAGATCCTCGATATCCAGTCCGCTGACCATTAAGGCATCATTACAAATAATTTCAGTCGGCATATATTTATAAATCTCATCTAATAATTTTTTACTGTCATCTACTTCTGTTAAATAATAGTCTCCTGTAGTAACATCAGCAATTGAAATTCCAATTTTATTTGGCATATAAACGATACACATCAGATAGTTGTTTTTTGTTTCTTCCAATGCTTGTACATTCAGGTTTGTTCCCGGTGTTACAATTCGGATTACTTCTCTCTTTACAAGTCCTTTTGCAAGCTTAGGATCTTCTACCTGCTCACAGATTGCGACTTTATAGCCTCTGGACACCAGTTTGTTCAGATAACCATCCACTGCGTGATAGGGAATTCCACACATCGGAGCCCGTTCTTCCAATCCGCAGCTTTTTCCGGTTAACGTTATTTCCAATTCTTTCGATGCAACGATTGCATCCTCAAAAAACATCTCATAAAAATCACCAAGCCTGTAAAATAAGATGCAGTCCTTGTATTCTTCCTTGGTTTCTATATATTTCTGCATCATCGGTGTTAATGCTGTTGTATCCACGAGCGAACTCTCCCTTGTTATCATATGCATTTCCTATAAGTTAAGAAAGCGAGTGCTCAACACAAGACGTTGTACACCCGCTTCAAATATAACACAAAACTTAGTTTAAAACAAATCAATTCTTTATCACTATTTATTCAGGATCGTATGCAAAAAGGCTTTCGTTTTTGGATTTTGGGGATGTGTAAAGATATCCTCCGGTGTTCCGGATTCTGCAATAATACCTTCATCCATATAAATGACCTGGTTGGACACGTCCCTCGCGAACTCCATCTCATGGGTAACCACGATCATGGTCAGTCCTTCAGACGCGAGTGTACGCATGACCTGTAATACTTCGCCTACCATAAGAGGATCCAGTGCAGAAGTAGGTTCATCAAATAGCAATATTTCAGGATTCATAGCTAATGCTCTCGCAATAGCCACGCGCTGCTTTTGCCCTCCTGATAATTGCCTTGGCTTTGCATTAATGTAAGGTTCCATTCCCACCTTTTGCAGGAATTGTACTGCTTTTTCTTTTGCAGAGGCTGTATCTCTTTTCATGACCTTGATCTGACCAACCATGCAGTTTTCTAATACACTCATATTGCTGAAAAGATTAAAATTCTGAATACCATTCCGACTTTTTCCCTGTAAGCCGCCACATTCATTCTAGGTCTGGTAATATCTTCTCCATGGTACAGAATCTTTCCACCAGTCGGTGTTTCCAAAAGGTTAATACAACGCAACATCGTAGATTTACCGGAACCTGATGCTCCAATGACAGATATTACATCACCGGTTTTTACAGGAAATGAGATATCTTTCAGGACGCTATGTGTACCAAAGCTTTTTTCCAGATGTTCGATCTGGAGAATATCCTTCTGTTGTTCCATATTACCGTCCTTCCTTTCTCATCTGGTTACCGATGTCCATACAATCAACCAATTCATAATTCTCATCTCCATCAATTTTCTTTTCTAACAGACGTAAAAGGCGTGATACGAGAACCGTAAGGGTAAGATATATCGCCATTACTATGGTTGCGGATTCAAAATAGGTGTAAAGGGCCCCTGAAACGCTCTTATGTACAAAAAACAAGTCGACAATACTAATAACGGACAATACAGAAGTATCTTTAATATTGATGATGAGGTTATTTCCTAT
>JAEWWQ010000205.1 GCA_023458855.1 Bacillota bacterium | reverse complement strand
GTGATGGGGTTGCCATCGGAAGGATCCTTTTCCAGAAAGGTCATATAGTTACGGTTTTCTTCCCGGGAAATTTGGAAAAGTGCAGTGAGGAAACAAAAACACAGTTACAAATTTATAAAAAATATGGTCAGAAAGTGACGGACAAAATGCCGGAGTCCGAATATGATATTATTATAGATGCTGTTTTGGGAACTGGATTGAATCGGGAAATAGAGGGGATTTACCGGCAGACAATTTCTGATATCAATCAGAAGGAAGGAATCAAAATAGCGGTGGATATTCCATCCGGATTACATGCTGATAACGGTCGTGTATTAGGAATATGTGTAAAAGCAGATATAACAGTTACATTTGCATTCAAGAAAAGGGGAATGATCTTATATCCGGGAGCCGAATATTGTGGAAAGATCATATGTAAAGATATTGGAATCACAAGGGCAAGTTTTCTTGATGAGGAACCACTCATGTATTCTTATCAGGCTGATGATATAAAGAGGTTACCTAAGAGAAATAGAGCTGGCAATAAAGGGAGCTTTGGAAAGATACTTTTATTAGCTGGAAGCGTGAATATGAGTGGGGCTTGCGTATTGTCAGGCTTAAGTGCCTATCGAAGCGGAGCCGGTCTGGTAAGAATCGTAACACCTTGGGGGAATCGTGAAATTGTACAAAAGATGCTTCCAGAAGCTATTTTGGATACTTATGAAGACGACCCTGAGATAATAGGTCGAAGGATAGAAGAAGGAATACAATGGGCTGACTGTATCGTCATTGGACCGGGAATCGGGAAGAGCGAGATTTCGCATCTGCTGGTGCAATTGGTACTCAGACAGATAGAGACCCCACTTATCCTGGATGCAGATGCATTGAATCTGATTGCAGAAGACAGTAAGTTACAGAAAATGGTTGGTGAAAATGCAAAACAGGGGGCGACCATTATCATGACACCGCATATGGGAGAATTTTCACGTCTTACCCAAATACCAATGGGAAGATTAAAGGAAGAAATCATAGAGGCTATTTTAAAATACAGGCAAATGTATGGTGTTACATTAGTATGCAAAGATGCCAGAACAATATGCTGCGGAATGGATGAAAACAATGAAAAAATCCGGTTATATATCAACCAGAGTGGAAATGATGGAATGGCAACCGCTGGCTCCGGAGATGTATTGGCAGGAATTATTGCAGGCATGGCAGTTCAACATCTTACACCTTTTGAGGCAGCATGTCTTGGAGTCTATATCCATGGAATGGCTGGGGACCTTGCCAGTCAGGCATCAAACCGATATTCCATGATGGCAAATGATATGATTGAACAACTAAAATACATTTTAAGAGAGGAAAAAGTGTGAAAAGAATTTCTAAAGAAGTGAAAGAACCGCTTCTAAGAAATACTATGTTTCACATTTGAGGTTGAATAAATGACATTCAACCCCTTGATTTGCAAGCGACCAAAGGTCGCAGACGGGAGCTAAGAATGAAACATTATGACAGAGTGTGGGCTACAGTAGATCTGGATGCGATTAAGAATAATTGTGACCAGATGAAGGCTAACATCAGTGAACAGACAAAGATGATTTGCGTAATAAAGACAGACGGATACGGGCACGGAGCCGTTCCAATCGCAAAAGAAATGGAACAGGCGGATTACGTTTTCGGCTTTGCTACAGCCACTGCAGAAGAAGCATTGATTCTCAGAAAGGCCGCCATAAAAAAGCCAATATTGATATTGGGATATACTTTTCCATATTGTTATGAAGAGTTGATTCTGAAAGAAATCAGACCTACCGTATTCCGTATGGATATGGTAAAAGAGCTATCGGAAACAGCAGTACGTCTCAATCAGAAATGTAAAGTTCATATCAAGGTCGATACAGGAATGAGTAGAATTGGAATCAGACCAGATGATACGGGTCTTGCTTTTGTAAAAGAATTGCTTGCATACCCGAATATTGAAGCAGAAGGAATTTTCACACATTTTGCCAGGGCAGATGAGAACGATAAAACAGCGGTAAAAGAGCAGATTCGGATATTTAAAGATTTTACGAAAAGAATTGAAGAGGAATTACATTATATCGTACCTGCAAAACATTGTTCTAACAGTGCAGGGATTATTGAACTGAAGGATGCTAATATGGATGTGGTTCGGGCCGGGGTTACTTTATATGGTATGTGGCCCTCTGATGAAGTTGTAAAGACGATTGTCCCATTACAACCGGCATTAAGTCTGAAGAGCCATATCGTGTTTATAAAAGAATTGGAAGAAGGCAGAGCAATCAGCTACGGTGGTACGTTTGTTACGACAAAGATGACAAAAGTCGCAACGATTCCTGTGGGTTATGGAGACGGGTATCCAAGAGGTCTGTCAAATAAAGGTTATGTATTGATTCGGGGAGAGCGGGCGCCTATACTTGGGCGCGTCTGTATGGATCAATTCATGGTGGATGTTACGGAGATTCCAAATGTAACAGAAGGAGATGAAGTAACGCTGATAGGAAAGGATGGAGAACAGACAATTACAATAGAAGAATTGGGAGATATTTCAGGAAGATTTAATTATGAACTTGCCTGTGATCTTGGAAAAAGAATTCCAAGAGTTTATACAAAAAACAGAAAAATAGTTCATACGAAGGACTATTTTGAAGATTTTGAATAAAGACTTTGCATACAACCGAATAAACTGGCAATAATTTATTTATCAGAAGATTACATTTATTAAATAAAGGCGCAGATAGGAGCAAGGTTGTATCAAATATGAAACGCGGAGATGTATATTATGCAGATTTGAGACCAGTGATTGGGTCAGAACAGGGCGGTGTGAGGCCGGTATTAATCGTACAGAATGACATTGGAAATAAACATAGTCCGACAGTCATATGTGCGGCAATTACTTCCAAAATGAATAAAGCAAAATTACCTACCCATATAGAGCTGGATGCAGACAAATATGATATGGATAAGGATTCTGTTATTTTGTTGGAGCAACTACGAACGATAGATAAAAAACGGTTAAAAGATAAAGTATGTCATCTCGATGCGGACATTATGAACAAAGTAAATGAAGCTTTGCTGATTAGTCTTGAATTACATAAGTCATGAGCCAAACAAGCAGTTATATCCTACATTCCTTGACGTTTATTTATCAAAATGATATATTCTAATGAAAGCAATAAACAGTTGCTTTAAACAGATTTTGAAAGGAAGATGGAAAATGGAAGACAGTGGGCCTACTGCCAGTATTATGTTGTTTATTGTATTGGTTCTCTTTGATATCCTGTTTTATGGATTCGGGGCAGCAATTCAATTCATAAATCGAAGTGAAGTGGAAAAGAGAGCAGCCGAAGAATCAGATAAAAAATCAGAAAGACTCTGCAAGATTATGGATAATCCTGCCAGATTTGTGAATACGGTACAACTGGTGGTAACTGTTATTCATATTGCTATGGGTGGATTTTTCCTGGATATATGGGTAATTCATATACAACATTTTATGGTTTTTAGTTTTTTAAATGCAGGCACGATAAGAATACTTTCCTTACTTGTTTCTTCGGCAGCGCTCATTTATATTTTATTAACTTTTGCAGTATTGATACCTAAAAAAGTAGCTTCAAAATATCCGGAGCAATGGGCATATTTATTTATTAATCCGGTTTTCTACATAACAAAATTTTTGCTTCCGCTGACTGGTTTTGTTACCATAACAAGTAATGCTTTATTAAAGTTATTTGGTATTTGGACAGAAGCCGATACAACGGATGTGACGGAAGAAGAAATCATCTCGATGGTAAATGAAGGTCATGAACAGGGAGTCCTGCTGGCAAGTGAAGCAGAAATGATTGCAAATATCTTCGAATTCGGAGATAAAGAGGCAAGGGACATTATGACCCATCGAATTAATATTGAAGCAATTGATAGTAGTATGTCTTTTAAAGAAGCCATTCATTTTATGCTGCAGGAACGAAGCAGCAGGTATCCGGTATTTGAAGAAAATATTGATCACATTATCGGTATTATTAATTTGAAGGATGCATTGCGTATTCATGCATCGGACGAGACACTCAACTGTCCGGTAAAGGATGTGGAAGGCTTGATCAGAGAAGCACAGTTCATCCCGGAAACAAGGAATATTGATGCATTATTTAAATCAATGCAATCCATGAAGATTCAGATGGTTATCGTTGTAGATGAGTACGGACAAACAGCCGGACTTGTAGCAATGGAGGATATCCTGGAGGAAATCGTTGGCAATATTATGGACGAGTATGATGAAGACCAGGCTTATATTGAAGATAAGGGAAATGATGAGTATATTATTGAGGGAATGACACCGTTGGAAGATCTGGAAGAACGGTTTGCTATTAGTTTTGAGGAAGAAGAGTTTGACACATTGAATGGATTTTTAATATCTAAGATGGATAAAATACCGGATGAAGATGAAAAATTTGATATTAATGTCGGTGGTTATAATTTCAAGGTCTTGTCTGTTGAGAATAAAATGATACATACAGTACTGGTAACAAAGATTCCGGAATTAGTCAAAGAAGAAAAGGAAGAACAGCTTTAATCTATTGAAGCGATATCTATTACATGATAAAATAGGAAAAGCTATTTAAATGAAAAGGAGAAATATTTATTATGTCAGGACATTCAAAATTTGCAAACATCAAGCACAAGAAGGAAAAAAATGATGCTGCAAAAGGAAAAATATTTACTATTATAGGCAGGGAAATTGCCG
>JAEWWQ010000204.1 GCA_023458855.1 Bacillota bacterium | reverse complement strand
TCCGCCTTTAAACTTATGAATAATTGTAAGCAGAATGTTACGGTCGATGCGATCCAAACCCATTTTATCGACATCTAATAAATCAAGTGCAATATTAGCAACTTCTTCTGTAATGACCCCATTGTATTTTACCTGGGCAAAGTCCCTGACTCTTTTCAAAATACGGTTGGCCAGACGTGGAGTTCCCCTGCTTCTCTTTGCTAACTCTATAGCTCCTGCTTCCTCTATCTCAACATTCAGTATTTTTGCAGAATGCATAATAATAGTCTTTAATTCTTCTGTCGTGTAGAACTCCAAATGATGAATGACTCCAAATCTGTCACGCAAAGGCGCCGTTAAAAGACCTGCTCTCGTAGTTGCTCCCACCAGGGTAAATTTCGGAAGATCCAGTCGGATTGATCTGGCAGTTGCGCCTTTTCCGATCATAATATCTATCGCAAAATCTTCCATCGCAGGATATAAAACTTCTTCTACCTGGCGGTTCAACCGATGAATCTCATCCACGAACAGCAGATCACCTTCCTGAAGATTGTTGAGTATCGCAGCCATATCTCCTGGTTTTTCAATTGCAGGTCCGCTTGTGACCTTCATATTGACTCCCATTTCATTTGCAATAATACCCGCAAGCGTTGTCTTTCCAAGCCCCGGCGGTCCATAGAAGAGCACATGATCCAGTGGATCTTTTCTTTGTTTTGCAGCTTCTATATAGATACTAAGGCTTTCTTTTGCCTTCCGCTGCCCGATATAATCCTGCAGCCGCTGTGGGCGAAGGCTTCCTTCAATCTTAATATCCTCTTCTGTCAAATTTGTTTCTATCATTCTCTTTGCCATAAAATCCTCAATTCAGTTCCCTATAAAAATGAAATCTTTTTTAATGCCTGTTTCAGAATCATCTCTGCATCCATATCATCCGTAATATTCACTTTTTTGATGGTCATTAAGGCATCTGATGCGGAATAACCAAGTGCTACCAAAGCCTCAATTGCCTCATTTTTATTTCCATTTATAGTATCATTTGCAACATCCTTATTTATTTTTCCCGACATTGCACCATCAAAAACATCTTCGATTGACACCTTGTCTTTTAAATCCAGGATAAGTCGCTCTGCGGTTTTCGTTCCGATTCCAGGTGCTTTTGCTATTGCTTTTGCGTCACCTGCAATAATTGCAAATCTAAGATCATCAGCACTCATAACAGATAAAATTGCCAGAGCGCCTTTGGGTCCGATTCCATTCACAGTAATCAGCTTTTTAAATATTTCCAGATCATCCCTTGTTAAAAATCCATATAGTTGAAAAGCATCCTCT
This sequence comes from Bacillota bacterium, assembly GCA_023458855.1. Lineage (GTDB taxonomy): Bacteria > Bacillota > Clostridia > Lachnospirales > Lachnospiraceae > SZUA-378. The sequence continues at coordinate 3,951 of JAEWWQ010000204.1, read as the reverse complement.
TTGACCAGCGTATAGGTATAAACTTTAATATCATTTCCAATACCCGGAAGCATATTGGCAACACTTGTCGAAATCTTAACATTATATCCAATATTATTTACGTCCAGGATTAAATTATCTTCCGCAATATCTACTATTTCACCTTTTAAATATGCAATCATATCCGTTCTCCATTCTGTGGTAATCTTTTTAGTACCTGTGATGACAGGATTCCGATTAACAGACCGGTCGTGACACCGCCGACTAATAATACGGGTATATAATAGAGGACGCCTGTTGTGTGTACGACAAACATTGCTATTAACAATTGACCGATATTATGAGTAACACCTCCGCATATACTGACACTGAGAATACTAAAGCCTTTTATCTTCTTTATGATAAGCATAAACAGAAAACTGATCATAGCGCCTGCAATACTATACATAATCGCAAATAAATTGCCAAAAAGAAAACCGGACAAAATAATGCGAATCCCATTAACAGCCAATGCTTCCTTCCACCCGAACCGATAAATCATAAGCACAATAACAAAATTGGCTAAACCCAGCTTAATTCCGGGTGCACCAAAGTAAAAGGGCACCAGATATTCTATGTAGCTAAGAATAAGTGCGAATGCAATCATGACACTTAAAAAAGCTGTTTTTCGATACATATTTGCTCCCATCTTCCGTTCTGTCTGCTTTTCATATCTTTAATCTGCCATCGCATCTATTTCAGATTTATTATCATCTTTCTCATTCGTAATCTGAATGACAAGTTTATGAGGTAAACATATAATACTCTCCCCATTCCTATAGATAGCAGCCTGTTTTACGCATAAATGGTCCGGGCAGTCCGCTTCAGAAATACTGGCTTTACCATCATGGATAACCAGACGGTTCGTTCCCCCTTGATACCCTTCTATCAGGATATCCTTCTCTTCCTTTAATAAAAAACTTTGTTTTAAGGATCCATCTACATATACCTGCACAACTCCACCGTCATTTTTTAAGAAAAAGGTAAATGCATAAATAATTCCTGCAGCTGTGAAGATAATAAAAACTAATATCATATCTTTTTTATTCATACGCATATCATATCACACCCGAACATATGTTTCAATACTTTCTAACCTTCCATAATCTGCAAAGATTTAATTTGTCTGTCTTTGATTTTCTGCATCATTCCCATCGTATGGTTCTCAAGGAATGGATCATGACAGTCCGAAAGATCCTGCTTATTCAGTTCTTCTGTAATGAGCCTGCATATTATCTCTATAATTTCTACATTTTTATCAAAAAGATTTAACGAAAAAGGAACGGCATTTTCTACAGATTCCCATACTTCTTTCTGATTATCCTGTTCACATAAAGTCTGAAGCAGATCTCCTACTTCATGTAATATCGGCAATCTCTTCATACCATGATGCATCCACTTATAAAATGGTGTATATCTTTTATTTAATAAATATACCATTGAAATCGTACTCTTTGTAAACTCTGATAATGCCATATAAGCGGCAACAGTTTCCCCTCTGCGCATACATCTGGCATAATTGTATTGCCCGGCCTGCGCCATTGTTGCAGCTCTTGCCACTATTTTCTTGATTCGCACATCCTCCGGATAGTATTCCAACAACTGATTGCGGATCGTACTAAACTCTCTTAAGTCATCGCGAAAGACCTGTCCATTCGTGACTACTGCCAATCTGGATTCCGGTATCCATAACCAATCAATATTCGCTACAGGAGCTCCTTCTCTTCCGATAATGGAATAATAAAAATTTTTAATCTCATGAACCCCGACTCTGCCACCGCCATGTGTTGATTCCACGCGCCCCTGCACACCTGCAAAGTCCTTTGGCAGCTGTTCATACTCGTATGCGAGCATATTCCCTATTACGCTGTAATCCTCTTCATTAAGCCACATGCAAAAAGATGGTCCAAAATCATGATCTGTTGATAAATCATCATCAAATCCCAGACATTCAGAACCCTGTCCCACTAGTCCGACCGCTATCCGATTCTCATAATCTGGAAATTTTTCATGAATCATTGCCTTTCCATAGAAATTATAATATGCCTCTGAAAGTTCTAATCCCTTCATACAATCATCTCTTTCCTTCCTATTATGTTGTTTTACCTTTACGGCAATTTAATTTTTTCATTATTTTGGCGGACTTTTCTTTATAGTACTCCGCTTTTTCTTTATCCTGTAATTTTTCACACAGGGAAGAGCAATTCGAACATACCAGCGCATAACTTTCGTTCTCGCCAAAATGTTTTTTTATCTCTTCCAGTGATTTTTCATAGGATTGCAGTGATTTTTCATATTCTTCCATGTGGTAATATGCTTCTCCAATACCCGCAAGGGCCGCACTGTAATGGGCATCTGTATCCTTTCCGTTCCTGTCAAAAATTTGGAGTGCCAATTCTAAGGTTTCTCTTGCTTCTTCATTCTTATTCTGTTTAAAATAAATCAATGCAAGATTAGTTAAGGTAGTGGCTCTCTCAGGTGATTCTGAATCCAGTTTTTCTATAATTGTCAATGCTTTTTTAAGTTCCTCTGCCGCTTTTTCATCATTCCCCTGTTCTAATGAAAGTATACTCATATTGTTGTAGAGGCTTGCAAAGCGATAGTCGTCCGGTTCCAGCAGTTGTTCATAGATATTCATTGCTCTCATATAATAAGAATAAGATTTTTCACCTTCTCCTGCAGCGCGGTATGCAGTTGCCACATTAAGCAGCGTCGTTGCAAAATGTTCCGTATTTTCTAATTGTAGTTCTTCCATCAGCAGCAACACATCTTCAGATACATCAAAAGCCTTTCTAAAGTTTGATACACTTCTGTAAAAACCAATCAGTTCATTGCAGATAGAGATATAGACACCAAAATTCTCCGTCTCCTTAGCCTCTTCCAGGCATTGCAATAAAAATGGTTCTATTTCTTCAATCTTATTTTGCCCGAATAGTGCATCCAGTTTTTTTAATATTTCATTGATATCCATTCTTCCTCACCTTTTCTTAATCACTTATAATATCTAATATTTTACCATAATTATTTTTATTGCAACATACAAAACGCCATTTAAAATATAAATATTTCAAATGGCGTTTTGTATGTTGTTTACTTATTATTGATATAATTAATTAAGCCTTCTGCTTTTATGATTTTCTGCATGAATTCTGGAAATGGCTGTCCCTGAAATGTGGTTCCCTTTGTTTGATTGGTTATAATACCGGAATCAAAATCTATCTCAACTTTATCTCCGGCTTCTATTCCGCTTGCTGCTTCCGGACATTCAATAATCGGAAGTCCGATATTAATTGCATTGCGATAGAATATCCTTGCAAAAGTCTCTGCGATTACACAGCTGACACCAGCCGCTTTAATTGCAATCGGAGCATGTTCCCTGGAGGAACCGCAGCCAAAATTCTTAGTTGCCACGATGATATCTCCCTTTTGTACTTTATTCACAAATTCCTTATCAATATCCTCCATACAATGTGTTGCCAGCTCTGCCGGATCTGATGAATTCAAATATCTTGCAGGAATAATAACATCGGTATCCACATTATCACCATATTTAAAAACGCTTCCACTTGCTTTCATTTTTAACTCCTATCTGCGACTCTTAGTCGCGTACAAACTATGAGAACATGCCGCTACAAGCGGCACAAAATAATCAGAGAGAAGAAGGCGCCTGCGGCTTCTTCCAGTGTGAGGCTTAGTAATTCTTAGATGTGGTTCTTTCACATCTTAGAATTTCTCCTCACACTTCATACGGACTTGATATCTGCCCGGTAATTGCACTTGCTGCAGCGACTGCTGGACTTGCCAGATATACTTCTGAGTCCACATGTCCCATACGTCCGACAAAGTTACGGTTCGTAGTAGATACGCACCGCTCACCAGCTGCAAGAATGCCCATATAGCCTCCCAGACACGGCCCGCAGGTAGGTGTACTGA
>JAEWWQ010000203.1 GCA_023458855.1 Bacillota bacterium | reverse complement strand
CTTTCAATCGCCGGAATAATTCCCTCCAAACGGCACAGCTCCAATAAAGCACTCATGGATTCCTCATCTGTTATGGATACATATTTTGCTCTCTTGGTATCTCGCAGATACGCATGTTCCGGTCCTACCCCCGGATAATCCAGCCCTGCCGAAATAGAATGTGCAAGTTCAATATTTCCATCTTCATCCTGTAATAAGTAAGAACGCATACCGTGCAATGTTCCGATACGGCCTTCTGCCATTGCCGCTGCATGTTTTCCTGTTTCTATCCCAAGTCCGGCTGCTTCCACACCGATTAATTCCACATCTTTTTCATCTATGAATTCTGCAAACATACCAATAGAATTAGAGCCGCCGCCAACACATGCCATAACAACATCCGGAAGTCTGCCTTCCTTCTCCAGAAACTGCTTCTTTGTCTCTACACTGATTACTCTTTGAAATTCTTTTACCATCTTTGGATATGGATAGGGTCCGACAGCTGAACCAATAACATAGAATGTATCTTCTGCTGTCTTTGCCCAGGTTCTGATTGCCTCGTTTGTCGCATCCTTTAATGTATTGCTTCCGGAATGCACACTCACCACTTTTGCTCCAAGCATTTCCATTCTCATTACATTCAAATGCTGTCTTTCTATATCTTCTGCACCCATATATACGGTGCATTCCATATTGAACAGCGCTGCTCCGGTCGCCGTTGCCACACCATGCTGTCCTGCTCCCGTCTCGGCAATCACTTTTGTTTTGCCCATTCTCTTTGCAAGCAGAATCTGACCGATTACATTATTGATCTTGTGCGCTCCTGTATGATTCAGATCTTCTCTTTTTAAATATATCTTTGTTCCATACTTTTCTGTCAGACGTTCTGCCAGATAAAGCGGTGTTTCCCTGCCAACATATTCTTTCAGGTAATAATGATATTCTTCCATGAATTTGGGGTCTTTCAATGCTTCATGAAAAGCTCTCTCCAATTCTGCCAATGTATTCATCAATGATTCCGATACATACTGACCGCCAAATTCTCCATAATACGTGTTACTCATTTGCTCTCACCTCTCCTATGAATTCTTTTATTTTCTGCCTGTCCTTCCCTACTTCCAGCGGTCCTGTCTCAACTCCGCTGCTCACATCTACAATATCCGGATGCACGGTTTTCATAGCTTCCGCTACATTAGATGCATGCAACCCGCCCGCCAATACACACTGCTTTTCACTTTTTCTTACTTTATTTACATGTTCTGTTAAGATACTCCAGTCAAATGTCTTACCGCTGCCATATTCCGGTGCATCAAAAAGGACTGCTGCAACCTTAGGACATTCCAGAAATCTGTTAAGAAAATCAAAATTATCTCCATTTACAGCTCTGATAATAGGAATCTCAATTGCGTCAAAAGCTTCCTTTGAAAGTTCTCCATGTATTTGAATATAGTCAAAACCTAACTTTTGGATTATGGCAACCTGCTCCGCCGTAGGGCTCACGGTAACTGCCACTGCCTTTGTTGGATTTTCTTTTCCAGGAGTTTTCAGAATACGTAATATTCCATACGCATTTTCCACCGTACTAACGCGTTTGCTTTTTTCAAAAAACAAAACAATTCCCGCATATTCTACTTTCTCTTCCACCAGCCATGTCGCTTCTTCGCTCGTTGTAATTCCACATATCTTAATTTCTGTCATCTGCTAACCTTTCCAAAGCAACCCGCATCTGCGCATTACTTACTATCAAAACAATTCCGCCATCGCATGGCTAATTCTTTGGGATTCTCCGCTTCCATGAACACGGTTCCGATCAACACTGCATTTATTCTGCATGCCTTTAAATATTTAATATCTGCTTCTGTCGCGATACCGCTTTCAGATACCAGAATCGTTTCTTCCGGCACCATTTCAGCAAGTTTTTTCGTATTTTCGAGATCCACGGTAAAATCTTTTAAGTTACGATTATTTATTCCAATCATAGCGGCATCCAGGCCAATTGCCCGCTTCATTTCTACCTCATCGTGGACTTCCACCAATACGTCCATGCCAAGTGCATTCGCCAATTCATAAAAAAGTTTAAGCTCCCTGTCTGTTAAGATTGCGACAATCAGCAGGATACAGTCTGCACCAATTATTTTTGCTTCAAAAATTTGGTAAGGATCAATAATAAAATCTTTTCGAATCATTGGAACCTTGCTAATTGTACGTACCTTTTTAAAATATTCCACACTTCCCTTAAAGTGGTCTTCTTCTGTCAGGCGGGAAATACAATCTACCGATTCATTATATTGTGCAATCCGCTCTTCCAATGGAATCTTGTTATTCATCGTTCCGTGACTGGGGGATGCATTCTTGAATTCCCCGATAATAGATAATCCCTCTTTCGAAAGTGCTTCATAAAAACCCATGCTCTCTCTGTCACAGTTCAGAGCCATTTCCTTCATCTGTGCTTCACTGACTTTTCTTTTCTGTTCTAAGATTCTTTTTTTCTTATCCGCTACGATTTCCTCTAATATCATTGCTGCACCTCATATATCTTGTTAAGACTTTAGTTTTATTCTTATATCTGATTATTTATAAAATTCTCAATCAAACGTTTCCCGTGCTCTGTATAAATGGATTCCGGATGGAACTGCAGACCAATTACAGGGTACTCTTTGTGTCTCATAGCCATAATTTCACTATCTTCCGTCTGCGCCAATATTTGCAGGCAATCCGGCAAATCTTCCCTTTGTACTGCCAGCGAATGGTATCTGGCTACTTTAATGGGTGAATGAATTCCCTTAAAGATACTGCTGCCATCATGGGTAATCTCACTTTGTTTTCCGTGAAATATCTTCTTGGCATAAGATACCGTACCGCCAAGAGCTTCCCCGATACATTGGTGCCCGAGACAAATTCCAAGTATTGGCAGTTTGTCATAAAACTGTCTTACCACTTCCATACAGATCCCTGCTTCTTTTGGACTTTTCGGTCCCGGAGACAATACGATTTTCTCCGGATGCAATGCCGCTATTTCCTCTATTGTAATCTGATCATTTCTTACGACTTTTATGTCATTTGTAAAGGTTCCGATGTATTGATACAAATTATACGTAAAAGAATCATAATTATCGATTAATAATATCATAAATTTTCCTCCTCTACCAATGTTTTTGCAAGTGCCATTACCTTATTACAGCATTCCTCATATTCCTTCTCACCAACAGAGTCTGCTACAATTCCGGCTCCTGCCTGCAGATAGACCTGATTTCCTTTTTTTATCATCGTACGAATGGTAATACAAAAGTCCATATTCCCATTAAAGCCAAGATACCCCGTTGCACCCCCGTATAATCCTCTTCGAACCGTCTCCAATTCATCAATAATCTCCATGGCACGAATCTTAGGCGCCCCGCTCAGTGTTCCTGCCGGCAGGAAAGAAGCTACCAGATCAAGCGGATGGAATTCTCCTTTTTTCTTCCCCTCTACCAAAGATACAATATGCATGACATGGGAATAGTTCTGTACCTGCATGAATTGTGTTACTTTTACGGTTCCAAACTCTGCAATACGTCCCATATCATTTCTGGCCAGATCCACTAACATGACATGTTCCGCACGTTCTTTTTCATCCTGCATTAACTCATCGCGAAGCAGCTGGTCTTCCTCTTCATTTTTACCGCGCTTTCTGGTTCCTGCGATTGGACAGGTAAACACTTTGTTATCTGCCTGTTTTACGACCATTTCCGGACTGCTGCCTATAATTTCAAATTCCCCGAAATTAAAATAATATAAATAAGGAGATGGATTCAATTCACGAAGTTCCTTATATAATTCAATTCCGCTTTGTTTGGTTTCAATAGTCCAGCGTTGTGATAGTACCATTTGAAAAATATGTCCTTCCTTAATATATTCTTTTATCTTATCTACTTTTTCGCAATATTCTTCCAGCGTATCTGTTTTCTTTACAATCTTTCCATCGTGATAAAAATCCTTTGATGTCTCTTTCCTGTTCTCGAATACCTGCTGCACAAGTTCTGCCGCTTTTGCTTCGCCTGTCTGCCGGCCTTCTTCCGTATCTGCTTCTAATACGACACCTGTCAGAGTCTCAGCCATATGATCTATTGTGATAAATTCCTTTGTTAACATCATCTGGATTGTCTCAATACCAATCTCATCCGGATTTTCATCGGGCAACACCTCTGAATAACGCACAAAGTCATATGCCAGACTCCCAACCAAACCTCCAATCATGGCAAGTTCTCCATCGTCTTTCGTCACTTCAAATTCGCTGTAATACTCTTTTAGTCGTTCTAGTGGATTTCCTTCTCTGATTTCTACAGAACCATCCTGTTTTGTAATTACAAGACTATTTCCCCTGGAAGAAATCATCTCTTCCGGATGAATCCCAAAAAAAGAGTATCTGTCATAATTCTTATCATAGCTTTCCAATAAAAAAGATTTCTGCCCCTTTGCAATTCCTTCAAACATGGAAATTGCTGTTTCATTTACAATACTGACTGTTTTCTTGTATGCCCTTAATCTTCGTTTCATCCTTTTCTCCTCTTTTCATTTTGAATATTATAGGAAGTTGTGAAGCAATTTCTATAATATATAAAAAGACACATCCCTGCATATCGCAGGGACGTGTCTTTTACGTGGTGCCACCCTCATTTTTAAAATAGTATCTGTCAGCGTACATTAAAAAAACGGATATTCCCAATTTGGAAATATCCGCCACCAATGCTATCTTAAACTCATTACAGATACGGAAGAATACTATCTCATTTCAACATATACTTCGATATCCTCCCCTTATAACGTCGAGGCTACGGCATCGGGTACTCGTATTATTCTATACTTTAACCTAGCATCTCACAAACCCATTCCCAATGGCGCTTCATGTAAACTTCCACCAACCGTTTAC
>JAEWWQ010000202.1 GCA_023458855.1 Bacillota bacterium | reverse complement strand
GTTTTAAGGTTTTGCGGTGCTGATGGCGCTAAACTAATCAAATGCGCAGGAAGTGTGCTGCTCTGTTCTCCACCCACATTTTTGAGGACAGGCAGCTTTTTGGTCTCAAAAACCCATGCAGAATCATTTGAAAACAAAGTACTGAAGTAATTATCAGCTTGGATAGCTGATGTGCTTATTGAGGCTCCATCTTTTCTGCTGCTGCCCTGTGGAGTTATCAACATACCTTCAAAGGCAACCTCACCCTGAACATTTCCTTGAGAAATAAATCCTGCCACACGCCCGATGTTTTCTGAACCACTTACGCTAATATTCAGTGCTGCAAGATCTTTAACATTATAGGTTTCGGTAATGCTGCCTGCGGCACCTCCCGCTTTACTAGTTGCATTAATCGCTCCAGTCGCAAAACAATTCGTTACGGTTGAAGATACATAAGTGGAAATTGTACCCACCACCCCGCCAATCTGTTGATACCCTTGAACCGAGCCGGTAGAATAACAATTTTTCACACTGCCGCCGGAGACTTCGCCCGCCACGCCTCCTTGAGACATAAAACCTCCTTGAAGGTCGACAGCGGAGTAACAATTACTTAGAGTCCCCAATTTCACACTTCCTGCAACTCCGCCTGCGGTGGTAAAATTCGCATCAATACTGCCCGTAACGTAGCATTCAGATATTGTGCCTTTAACCAGTCCCGCAATACCTCCTATGTTATTTTTGGAAAATCCGGCTTTAATCTGGACATCTCTAAGACCAAGTTTTTTTACCTCGCCCCATTGATCAATAACACCAAACAGCCCCACATCGCTAATATCCGTATTTGTAACCTTTAAATTGCTGATGGTTTTACCATTGCCGTCGAACTTTGACTTAAACGAAGTATCGTTGGAATTCCCAATAGGCGTCCAATCGGAAATTTCGGAAAGATCGATATCCGTTTCTAAGCGAAAATAAACGGTGCTGCCATATGCGTTTGCGTTAACTTTGTTTGCCATAAACACCAAATCATCGGCGGTTGCAATTTGATAGGGGCTGCCTACAGTACCCTCGCCCACAAGATTAGTTACCTCAGTTGCAGTCAGAAGCATCGCCGAAAACACCGAAAAATGCTCCGCAGACACTTCCAGCGTCCCTTCCTCCTGATCCACAGTGGTGTCCAGGCCCTCCGCTTCGTTCAGGCTGTCGTCCATGTGAAAGACCTTCAGCTCCTGCGCGGGTGCGGCGGCCTCCTTCACCATGGGCAGCTGCGCAAAGGAAACCTTAACTTCGCCCTTACTGGTATCGGGCTGAAACTCGTTGCCGTCCGCGTCCGTAATGGTGATATCGAAGGAAACCAGCTCCGTTACTGTTCTCGTGGTATACACGGATTGTAATTCTTCACTGACCGCACTTTGGATTTTTTCTTTGTCTTCTGCGCTGGTCACCTTCTTAGCATGAAGCATAGCCCCATCCGGGAACACGTCCTTTTCCGCCTTGACGGTGATTTCGATGCCGTCTATGGTGGTGCTTTGGCTGAATGCCCACTTGCCACCGCCCTCAATCTGCACCCTAATCTGCGGCAGACTTACGCCGTCCGCAAGGGTATATCCCTCCGGCAAGACAGGCTCATAGTAAAATACCGCGCCTGCGCTTTCGGAAACAAAGGTATCTGAATCACTGCGCTCCGGGTTGATTTGCCATGTGATACCCGTTAAAGAAATATCTTCTGTTGTATTCTTTGTCAAAGTCTCCACTTTACCAGAAGGAACTTCTGCGTTTCTCACAGGGTTTTCCACGGTTACGGTGGTGGCTGTCTCCGTTTCGCCTGATCCTGCCTCAGATTGCTGCTCTGCTGCTTTGGCTGCTATATCCGCTGTCGTTTCTTCTGCCTCTGGTTCCGCTTTTTCTGCTTCCGTAGTTTCCTCATCCTCAGCAACAGATTCTGTGCCAGCACTTTCTGGTTCTCTTTCCTCCGTGCCGGATTCCTCGGTATTTTCTACGGTATTCGTTTCTGTACTTTCTTCTGTACTTTCTTCTGTACTTTCTTCTGTACTTTCCTCGTTATCCGCCTGGGCTTCTACGGTAACCCGCAAAGAATCCGGAAGATCGATTTCCGATTCCTCTGCCCCTACTGCAACCTTCTGTTCTGCAATCTCATCGGAAAGTGCTGCGAAAGCAGTAATTGTCTTTTTCTCCTCCTTTGCTTGTACATTGGCCGCCAAGATACCGCTGTAGTCCATGACAGAATTTACCATCAGAACTGCAAGTATGACTGCCAGGATACGCTTTCCTCTCATTTTTAATAAATGCTTCATTTTATAGTCCACCCTCTCAAAAAAATTGCAATTTTTTATGGAAAAAATTACTAGCTTGTAAAAGTCTATCATACGTTTTTTGAAAAAGCCACTCCGCAAAAGGGTAGTTTGGGGGTGTTTTTGAGAGGTTTTTGTAAATTTTTTTACCAAAATCAAATAGCAAAAAGGATTGTCAGCCTGACAACCCTTTCTGATTAACTGTTTTATTTAAAATAAGCCACACCGGATTCAAAGATCTTCAAATCCTGTTCGCCGTAGATATTGATTGCAACAGCGGTGTCCCGACGTTCGGAATGCGCCATTTTACCAAAACATCTGCCATCCGGAGATGTGATTCCTTCAATGGCTGCATAAGAGCCATTGACATTCCACTCTTCATCCATGGATATATTACCTTCAAAATCGGCATACTGAGTTGCTACCTGACCATTTGCAAACAATTTGTCGATCCACTCTTTCGGTGCTACAAAACGACCTTCTCCATGAGATGCCGGGTTTACATACGTTCCGCCAAGTTCCGCCTTTTGTAACCAAGGTGATTTGTTGGATACCACCTTTAGATATACCATCTTAGAGATATGTCTGTTGATCGTGTTAAATGTCAATGTAGGCGAATCTTCTTTTTGCCCTGCGATTTCTCCAAATGGTACCAGACCTAACTTGATCAATGCCTGGAATCCATTACAGATACCAAGTGCAAGACCGTCTCTCTCATGTAACAGCTTCATGACCGATTCTTTCAGTTTGCTGTTCTGGAATGCTGTCGCAAAGAACTTTGCACTTCCATCCGGTTCATCACCTGCACTAAAACCTCCCGGAAACATAATGATCTGTGACTGTGCAATTGCTTTTTCGAAAACTGTGACGGAATCCCTGATATCCTCCGGTGTCAGATTCTTAAATACTTTTGTAATCACATCAGCACCGGCTCTTTCAAATGCTTTTGCACTATCATATTCACAGTTGGTACCTGGGAATACTGGAATGAACACAGTAGGCTTTGCCACTTTATTTTTGCTGACATAAACAGTATCTGCTTTGTATAATCTGGTTGCAATCGGAGTGGTATCCTTTGCTGCTTTTGTCGGAAATACCTTCTCTAATTTTGAAGACCACGCATGCAGCGCCTCCTCCAATGTAACTGTAACATCTTTATACACAAAGTCTTTCTCCGTTACTTTACCGATCACCGTATATTCTGCGTCAATATTGGAAAGCGCGCTTGCCGGAACTTCTGCGATAATATCACCCAGTCCGTTTGCAAATAAGTCTTCCGGGTCCAGTTCTTCTGATAAAGCTACTCCAAGATGATTCCCAAATGCCATCTTGCTGACAGCAGCCACAATACCTTTTGCATCAAGTGCATAAGCAGATACAATCGACCCGGATGCAATTAATTCGGTAATTTTCTCATATAATTCCATGACCTCTTTATAAACAGGGATATCGTACTCATCTTTTTCAATTGTAAATTGAACCAGTACATTTCCCGGTGTTTTTAGTTCCGGTGTAATAATATCCTGATGTTTTGCCACATCAACTGCAAAAGATACCAGGGTCGGCGGTACATCGATATCATTGAAGGTACCGGACATACTGTCCTTTCCTCCAATAGACGGAAGACCGAATCCGATCTGCGCATCATACGCTCCAAGCAATGCTGCAAAAGGCTGGCTCCAGCGACTGGCATCCGCGCTCATACGCCTGAAGTATTCCTGGAAGGTAAAACGAATTTTCCTGTAATCACCACCGCTGGCCACTACTTTGGCCATGGACTCCATGACTGCATATACAGCCCCGTGGTACGGACTCCAGGAAGAAAGATACGGATCGAAGCCATAACTCATCATTGTCACCGTATCTGCCTTTCCTGTTAATACCGGCAGCTTTGCGACCATAGTCTGCGTCTCTGTCAACTGATATTGTCCGCCAAATGGCATGAACACACTGCCTGCACCAATGGAACCGTCAAACATCTCTACAAGTCCTTTTTGGGAGCATACATTCAGATCATTCAGTTCTGCAAGCCATGCTGCCTTTACATCTCCGGCTTTTAGGGCTTCTTCTGCTTTTGAAGTTGCGATTTTTTTGAAGTAATTCTCTTTTTCAGATGGGATCTCCAGTTTTACTTTTGTTTCCTGGTGTGCACCGTTGGTATCCAAAAATGCCCTTGCTATATTTACGATCTCTTTGCCGCGCCATTTCAGGACAAGTCTTGGTTCTCTTGTTACCACTGCTGCCTGAACCGCTTCCAGATTCTCTTCGTTTGCATATGCCAGAAATTTTTCAACATCTTTCGGGTCTACAACAACTGCCATTCTTTCCTGTGACTCAGAAATAGCCAGCTCCGTACCATCGAGTCCTGCATACTTTTTTGGTACCTGATCCAAGTCTATGATCAGACCGTCTGCAAGTTCTCCGATTGCTACCGAAACTCCTCCGGCACCAAAATCATTGCATTTCTTAATCAGCCTGCTGACTTCTTCTCTTCTGAATAAACGTTGGATTTTACGTTCAGTAGGCGCGTTTCCTTTTTGTACTTCAGCACCGCATGTCTCAATGGAAGCTTCTGTATGCACTTTTGACGAACCTGTCGCTCCGCCGCAGCCATCACGACCGGTTCTTCCGCCCAGAAGAATGATGATGTCTCCCGGATCAGAGCTTTCACGAATGACATTCTGTCTTGGAGCGGCACCCATGACAGCACCAATTTCCATTCTTTTTGCAACATAATCCGGATGATAAATTTCTTTTACAAAGCCTGTGGCTAGTCCTATCTGATTGCCATAGGAAGAGTAGCCATGTGCTGCACCAGTCACTAACTTCTTCTGTGATAATTTTCCCTTTAATGTCGCCTCTACCGGAACCGTCGGATCCGCCGCTCCTGTTACGCGCATTGCCTGATATACATAGGCTCTTCCTGACAACGGATCTCTGATCGCACCCCCAAGGCATGTTGCGGCACCACCAAAAGGTTCAATCTCTGTCGGATGGTTATGTGTCTCATTTTTAAAGCATACCAGCCACTCTTCTGTAATTGTGCCGTTTCCGTCCTCTTTATCTATCTCAACAGGCACTACGATAGAGCAGGCATTGATCTCCTCTGATTCTTCCAGATCCTGTAATTTACCATCTTTTTTCAGCTTTCGCATCGCCATCAGCGCCAGATCCATTAAACAGACAAATTTGTCATCTCTTCCTTTAAAGATCTCTTCTCTGGTATCCAGATAGCTTTGGTAAGTTGTCTCGATCGGCGTCTTATAGAAACCATCTTCAAATTCTACCTCTTTTAATTCTGTAGAAAATGTAGTATGCCGGCAGTGATCTGACCAATATGTGTCAAGGACACGAATCTCTGTCATGGATGGATCCCTGTTTTCTTCTGTCTTATAATAATTCTGAATATGAAGAAAATCTTTCAATGTCATGGCAAGATTCAGTGAGCCGTACAGTTCTTCCAGTTCTGTTTCAGACATAGCACGAAAGCCATCAAATATTTTCACATCTGCTGGCTCTTCAAATTCAGTTACTAAGGTTTCCGGTTTCACCATACCTGTTTCTCTGGAATCGACCGGATTGATACAATAGTTTTTTATTTTATTAAATTCATCATCGGAAATATTACCTTCCAGTAAATAGGTTACTGCAGTTTTAATGATCGGTTCTTCATCTTCCTTCAGAAACTTCACGCATTGAACGGCAGAATCTGCACGCTGATCAAATTGTCCCGGTAAAAATTCAACGCTGAACACTTTTGAATCAGAAGGCTGTTCAAAATTCTCTGCGTATAAAATATCTACTGGCGGCTCTGAAAATACTGTCTTACATGCTGCTTCAAAAATAGCATCTGATAAGTTCTCGACATCATAACGAATAAAAATACGAACATTCTTAACATCGTGAATGCCTAAAAAACCCTCTATCTCCTCTTGAAGTTCTTTGGCTTTAACCGCATAGGCATCTTTTTTCTCTACATAGATGCGTCTTACATTTCCCATGATAATCCTCCGTATGATAATTGTATGTTTGCTCCTGCAGCAGACAAATCAGACTGCATCAATCTTATTATACTTATATTTTCATATTTTTCAATGCTTAGTTCCAAACTTCCGGTTCTTGGTTTATTCATGCAGACGGTGAATCAGACGATAGATCATGTCATTCTGACTTACCATCGGGTCTTTGTGTGTAAAAAATACAATTCCCTCTGTCGGTGCCAGGACCGTTTCTACCACATTTCCCTCATAGGGGTCAATAATCTCTCCCATCAGCTCCTGATAATGAATCTCCTGACCTGCTCTTACCAGATTCCGGAAAATACCAGCAGACTTACTATGCACATTCGATAGATCCTCTTCCATAATTACATGGCTGATATAACCACTATGGCTTTCATACTTTACAATGCCCATCCGGGTCAGAAAGCGCAGTACTGCTGCCACAGCCTGCTTCGCACTTACCGGGTCTATCTCATCATTTTTATTTGTGTATACAGAAAAAGCCGCTGTTTCGTCTCTCTGCCAGTTAAAATTCAATGTTTTCGTATCAATCGGTCTTGGTTTACGCACCACTACGTATGGCAGACCAAATAAATTTGCCAGCGAAGTATTCTGATAGCCCGTTTCCATCATTCTGACATGAGGTACAAATTCGCCCGTCATATAAAAACTGGCAAACTGTATCCCATAAGTATATTCCTTAATCTCCTCCATCATCCCATGGGCGATGCGTTCTGTCGTCTCTCCGTAATCATTGCCGGGAAATTCACGGTTCAGATCTGTATTATCGACCGCCCAGAATCTCCTTCCAACATTAATAGAGAAATTATTCATACAGGGAATGACCATAATCTCTTTTCCCGAACTGATACAATTATTAGACTCTAATTCTTTCAGTGTTTTCACAAGCTGTGAGCAGATATAAAGCTGCTGAATCTCATTTCCACGAATCGGCCCCATGATGCAGGCTGCCTTTTCGCCTTTTCCAAAACGATATCCCTTTATATTAAAGTCATTGCGATAAGGGGATTTCATCGTAACAATATCACGTATATACATAATTATCCTTCCTCTCCGGTGCCCGAAATAATTCTGGCAATCAGGGCACCTTCATAAATCATCGGATATTCTCGCAGAGAAAATACCTTTCCGCTTTTCTTCGCATAAAATACTTCCAGGCATTCTCCCGATAACGGATTTACGATTTCTCCTACTTTTTCACCGGCTCTGACATACTGGTTATAGGCAATGGCCGGTAGGAACACGCCTGTCCTGTTTGCACGTATGAACTCTATTTCCCCTTCCCTGGGAATCAGTGGTTCCCTCACAGGATTGACTGCGCCAGTCCACACGCCCATCTCCTTCATCACATTAAAGATTCCGTCAACCACCTGGTCTCCAAATGCCTTATTGATATGGTTCCCGATTCCCATTTCAACTATCATGGCCGGTACCCCAAGCATATTCAGACTATACGCAAGCGTGGATTCATCTACCGTCCGGGTGGCATTGGTCCATATCATATCGACATTCATTAATCTGGCAAACGGAAGTATCTTCTCCGAATACGCTTCCCGCAAACGAACCTGCGGAATCTCTCTTAAGAAGGTATCACTGGAATGCACATCAATGCAGATGTCCGAGCCAATAATATCATCTACAATACAGGCCGCCACATATTCCATCATAGTTCCTTCCTTATTTCCCGGAAATATCCTGTTCATATCTGTTTCGGTCTTTGGCACATTGCGGTATACCGCATCCATTCCCAGTGGATTTAAGCAAGGATAAATATCAAGAATCCCATTTAGCAATCCTGGCTGCTCCCGGATTCTTCTTATCACTTCATAACATACATACTGCCCCTCCAATTCATCCCCATGTACACCCGACACAATGGAAACTCTCTTTTCTCTCCCTGTTTCATATTGCGGTCTCAATCTATTCTTACGGATTATCATTTTTTCATGTACAGGTAATTCCACGGATATAACTTCTTCTATCATATACTAACTCCCTTCTATATAAAAAAACTCCAAGGACTTGCTCATCCTTGAAGCTTTCCACTCTTTATTCTTCTATAACCAGGCCCTGCATAATAAATCCAAATTCCAGATCTATCATTTCCTCCGATATT
>JAEWWQ010000201.1 GCA_023458855.1 Bacillota bacterium | reverse complement strand
GACAAAACGAGCATATGGTCTTTACCACCTCCAAATACAGCAATTGGACCTATATCACCATTCAAAAAGAGGCCGTAATACTGAAACCGGTAAATCACTTATTGCTTTTCCTGTTTCTGATTGTCTTCATACTTTTACTGCTGTCTATTCTGGTCTCTTACTACCTTTCCAAGAACATAACCAGACCGGTCAGCCATTTGAAGCACATTATACAAAGAATGGAACTGGAAACTTTAGGAACGGAACAGATAGACCATTATAATCCTATTTATGAGGAATTAACTGAACTTTTTGCAGCTTTTCAAAAAATGAGCGTGAAATTAAAATTTTCCATGAATGAATTGATCAATGCCAAACAGCAGGAAATGAAATCCCGCTCATTAGCCTTACAGACTCAGATCAATCCTCATTTTTACTATAATACTCTCTCCTGCATTATCGTTCTTGCCGAAAATGAGGAAACGCAGAGCGTTATAAACTTATGCTGTAATCTTTCCCAGATCATGCGCTATATTACAGATAATTCTTCTTCCCTGGTGACAATGGAATCAGAGATTGAATATGTCAAAAAATACTTATATTGTATGAAAGTACGATATCAATCCAACCTTACCTGTATTCTGAACATTGATTCTGCCTTGTTATCCATAAAAGTACCAAAACTGATTATTCAGCCCTTGGTTGAAAATGCCATAAAATATGGCACTGATTGTATTCCTCCATGGACGATAACGATTACCGGAAAACAATACCATGACCATTGGCAAATCGATATCACAGATTCAGGAAATGGATTTTCAAAAGAAGCCATGGAGTTAATCCAGAAACGAATGGATGAGGCCGATAGGAATTCCGGAATACCGGAGCTAAAGATAGACGGACTAGGTCTTTTAAATGTATATATCCGCTGGAAGCTCTATTGTAAAGAAAATACCATTTTTTACTTTGGCAATACCGCAGATGGGCATGCCATTGTCTCAATCGGAGGAAAAATAGAAAAAGAAACGAGGTAGCATTATGAATTATAGTGTAATCGTAGCTGAAGACGAAGCTCTTCTGTTAGAAAATCTCTGTAAAAAAATAAATAATTCGGGCACAGGTTTTGAGGTGATTGGTTCTGCACCGACCGGCATACAGGCTTTGGAATTAGTAGAGAAGCTGAATGCCGACGTATTGATCACGGATATCCGTATGCCCGCTATGGACGGTCTTACCCTTATTAAAAAGGTACACGCACGCTATCCTTCCATAGACATTATTGTTACCAGCGGTTTTTCTGAATTTGAATATGCCCGCGTAGCACTCCAGAACCAGGTATGTGAATATCTTCTGAAACCGGTTGATAACAATCTCCTGTGCGAAACTCTGACACACCTGAAAGAGAAGTATATGCTGGAGCAAAACACACTGGAAAATATTTTCTGTCAGGCCTCTTTTGCCAAAACACCAGCCCAGATTGCAGAACTGTTACGAGATTATCTGATTCAGAATTTTAATCAGGATATCAATCTGAACCTCATTGCCCACAACATGAATTACAGCTCGAGTTATCTGACTAAGATATTCTGCCAATATTATGACTGCACACCTTCCAAATACTTAATCTCGCTCCGTATGCAAAAAGCCCAGCAGCTTCTTGCCCATCATTCCGAATTATCCATCCGTCAGATTGGGGAAGTTGTGGGCTACCCTGAACAGGGATATTTCAGTCGTATCTTTAAAAAACAGACCGGCGTCAGTCCTCTGGAATATCGGGAATCAAAACAGTAATTTCTTCTCCGTGATAACATATTTCAGTATGAAATTTATTTTTGATATAGATTTTGATCGTTTGCATTTCCGGCATTCCTGCATAGCTTCCTTCTCTTTTATGTATGAGCAGTCTGTGTTCCTTTTCCATCCAGCAGATTTTCGTCACAGCGTAGGCACCCTTTTCGTATTCATAGCTATTGCCTTCATCTTCATAGAGGGCAAATTCTCCATCTGCACCCGGATAGAGATACAGTTCAAGAGGTTCTTCTGCTTTATCCTCTGCATATTGCATCCCTGTTTTCATCGGAATAACGGACCCCGCCCTTACAAAAACCGGAATCTGGTCCAAAGGAGCCTCCGCGATAATCTCCTGCCCGCCTTTATACTTTTCTCCGCTCCAGAAATCATACCAGTTTACGCCAAGAGGTAAATAGCAGCTTCTCTCCTTCTTTGCATGAATTTCCTTATTATCGGGCTCATAATACATGGCACTGGTTACCGGACAAACAAGGAAGTTTTTCCCGAACAGAAATTCATCATCAATTTCCCTTACTTTTTTATCATCCATAAAATCAAACAGCAAACTTCTCATGATAGTAGCATTCTGCAAACGCACTGCGCCTGCCAGAGAATAAATATAGGGCATCAACCGGTATCGTAATTGAATAAATTTTTCGATTGCATCAAAATACGGGGTTCCTCTTTCTCCAAAGTTCCAGATTTCTCTTGGTGTATCTGTTCCATGGGAACGGAACATCGGTAGAAAAGTTCCCATCTGCAGCCATCTCACATAAAGTTCTTTATATGCATTATCCTTTACACCTTCATTATACTGTCCCTGCCAGAACCACTTTGGTGTATTATCCGTATGGCATCCGCATCCTCTGTTCTGCCACTTGCTCCCTACCGTAAAAAATCCTCCAATGTCAAGTGTCCAATAGGGATATCCTGATAATCCCATATTCAGCCCTTCTGCGATCTGCTTCTTTAAGGTATCATAAGAGGCATAGGTATCACCTGACCAAAGCACTGCTGCATATTTCTGTCCCGAGGCATACCCTGATCTTGTCAGATTCAGTACCCTGATCTCTTCTGTTGTTTTCCGTTGATTTTCATAGATTCCCTTTGCATGCATAAGTGCATAGGCATTGGCTTTTTCCGGTTCCAGATATTTCTTGTGCTCTCCTCCCACTAAGCAGTAGCGTTCCCATGGTTCTTTTTTTGTCTCGCCGCCCCAGTCAGGTCCGCTGAAAGGTTCTGTAGAATCACACCACCATGCCTCAAATCCACCCTCGAACAGTTCTCTTTTTGTCTGTTCCCAGTACATCTCACGAGCTTTCTGCGAAAAAGCATCGTAAGTAGAATAATCCTTCAGAAGATAACCCGCTTCAAAAAATTCTGTGTGATTTTTTCCTCCTGCATTCATATTCGGCCAGACGGAAACCATCGCATGCGCATTCATTTTTTTAATTTCTGCCAATTGTACTTTTACGTCACCATAACGCTTCTTATCCAGAATTTTTTCGCCCCAGTTTCCCGGTTCCCAGGTGTTCCAGTCCTGCACCACACAATCCAAGGGTACTTCCAGCTCTCGATATTTTTTTACGATCTCTTTTAACTCTTCTGCCGTATAATAC
>JAEWWQ010000200.1 GCA_023458855.1 Bacillota bacterium | reverse complement strand
AGCCTATGCAGATAATTTTTCAGAAGAGGAAGTCTGCAGTGCTATCCGCTATGCACATTTGTTCAGACGAAAAGTATATTTAACAGTCAATATTTTATTAAAAGATAGGGAAATGGAGAACTTATATGATTATCTGAAACCATATTATGAGTGTGGGCTTGATGGTGTCATTGTTCAGGATATAGGTGCATTTCAATATATAAAAGAACAGTTTCCGGGATTGGAATTGCATGTGAGTACCCAGATGACATTGACAGGAGTGAATGGTGTAAGACTATTAAAAAAAATGGGGGCTTCCAGAATTGTACCTGCCAGGGAATTATCAATAGAAGAAATTCGGGATATCAGGGAAAATGTAGATATTGAAATCGAAGCATTTGTGCACGGAGCTATGTGTTATTGCTACTCAGGAGCATGCCTGTTCAGCAGCATACTGGGCGGAAGAAGTGGAAACAGAGGACGTTGTGCACAACCTTGCCGATTACCGTATGAAGTTTTCTATCATGATAAAAAAGTGACAAAAGAAGAACAATATATATTAAGTCTAAAGGATATGTGTACGATTCAGATGATCCCGAAACTAATAGAATCGGGAATAGATTCCTTTAAGATTGAAGGGAGAATGAAGAAACCTGAATATACTGCTGGCGTTACAGCAATGTATCGTAAATATATAGATTTATATTATGCTGATCCGGAACATTTTTCTGTAGATAAGAAAGATATTGAGCGTATCAAAAAGTTATATATCAGAAGTGAGTTACAGGATGGATATTATAAGAAACATAACGGAAAAGAAATGGTGAGTTTATCGAAGCCAAGTTATAGTGGTTCGGATGAACAATTATTGCATGAAATCCATCAAAAATATCTGGAGAGCAGAAAACAGCTGAGTGCGGAAGCTGAGTTGATTTTATCACAAGGAAGACCGGTTATCTGTACGCTTCTTCATAAAGAAAGCGGGACATCAGTTACCGTCTCAGGGCAGATTGCGGAAATAGCATCAAAACATCCGGTAGAGGAAGAAAGCATCCGCAGGCAGATGCTAAAAACAGGCAATACGAATTTTAATTTTTCTGACATAATAATAAAAATGGATACACAGATTTTTATTTCTCTGAAGGCAATTAATGAGATTCGCAGAAATGCATTGGAACAACTCGAAACAAAGTTATTACAGGAAACCTTAAGAAATGCAAATGTTCGTAAGGACGCATTTCATAAAACAGTAGAAAAAGTAAATAATGTGAATATAGACCAAGATGAGATCACTATGTCAAAAAGCAATGTCTTATATGCAGTCGTTAATAAAAAAGAACAATTTTCAGTCCTATTGAGGCATGATTGTGTGAAACGTATTTATTTATCTACAGACTGCCTGTTTGATGCCAACAGGACTGTAAAGGAAAATTTATCGGAATTTACAAGACTAACAGCGGCATCTGATAAAACTCTGTATTTTGCAATGCCGTATATGATTCGAAAACGTTCCAAAAAGTATTTGGAAGAACTTGCAGAAGTGATACAGACGGATATGGTTTCCGGGGTTCTTGTCAGAAATCTTGAAACGTTAGGCTGGTTACAGCAGATAGGATATCAGAAAAGAATTGTTACTGATGCACAGATATACTGTTTTAATAAAAAATCAAAGGCCGTACTTCGTGATATGGCAGATTCCATGACAGTTCCCTATGAGTTGAATCTGAAAGAATTGCTGCAACTAGGTCTGGAACATATGGAAATTCCTGTCTATGGAAGAATACCAATGATGGTCACTGCCAATTGCGTTCAAAAAACCGCAATGCAATGTATCAGGGATTCTTTCAGAGAGGATGGAGGTTTAGAGTTAAAAGACCGGTATAAGAAAAAATTCCCTGTTGTTGTGAACTGTACACATTGTTTTAATATTATTTACAATGGACAACCTACTTCTTTACATGCTTATATAGCGCAGTTCAAGAGGCACAATATAGAAGGAATACGTCTTGATTTCACTGTGGAAAATGAAAAGGAAGTAGATCGGATTACTGCATTTTTCAATGAAGCCTGTCAGGAACCAGATAGGAAAAAGGAGCCGCCGTATAAAGAGTATACCAAAGGGCATTTAGGGCGTGGTGTCGAATAAGTTAGGATGGAATCATAAAGATGGGATGGTATGTACAAGAATTTTCTAAGTATTTTATTATATTCTTCATGGTATTATACACATATGAATGTTTTGCTGTTTTCCGATATGAAGACCAGGAGGAGCGGGATGGTATCTATATCAGGCAGAATCTGCTGATGGTACTTATCCATACAATTGCTTTTGCGACTATATATTTAAAGGCAGGAGATATCTTATATTTATTTTTATGTGCGTTTGAATTAATTGTACTATTTTCTGTCATTGTTCTGTTTCGTGCAATTTATCCAAAGGGAAACAGATTAACAGTTAATAATATGTGTATGCTTTTGTGTGTCGGTTTTATCATAATAGCGAGGATATCATTGACTAAAGCAGTCAGTCAATTTAAAATAGTCATTGTTTCTCTGATTATTGGAATGGTAATTCCTTATTTTGTGCATAAATTAAAATTATTAAAATATTTAACGTGGATATATGCAATGGTAGGTATTTTTGCATTAGGTGTTGTGTTACTGGTGGGTGCAGTAACGAATGGTTCTAAGATATCCTATAGTATTTTGGGCTATTCGTTTCAACCATCTGAGTTTGTGAAGATTATTTATGTTTTTCTAATAGCAAGTCTGTTATATGAATCCGATCGCTTTATGAATGTCGCATTATCAGCAATACTTGCAGGTGCCCATGTTATTATTCTGGTTTTATCGAAAGATCTGGGGAGCGCGTTGATCTTCTTTGTTGTATATGTATGCCTGATTTTCATTGCAACTAAAAATTATATTTATCTGATATT
>JAEWWQ010000199.1 GCA_023458855.1 Bacillota bacterium | reverse complement strand
CAGGGGGTCAATAAAGGTTCTGCGATAAACCGTATCCTGGAAACGTATCAATTACATACGAATAACCTGATGAGTTTCGGGGATAACGAGAATGATGTAGAAATGCTCGCACTTGCCAAGTACGGGTACGCAGTCAGCAGTGCAACATCGCATGCAAAAAGAGCAGCTTCTTTTGAATGTGACACGGTAGCAGAGGTATTACAGGAATTGCTGACTTATCTGGAACAGGTCTGAAAAATAAAATGTAATTTACAAGGCATATTTTGCGTATTGTTTCATAGAATAATTATTGGGGTGATAATAGAATCTCTTCCCTAATAGGATACTGCATATCGCAGAAGATAGGAGTTTGAAATGGTACAGAATAATGATATGCCACTTGTATTTACGATGAACCTGGCAGCGGATATTGAAGCAATGTCGCGAATTGCAGAAAGAGCAATAGAGAAGCGGAATCTGCGGACAGAGGATGGGATGCAGCCGCTGGTGAAAATAGAGGAAGAAGATGCTTTTGGCATAATAGACAAAAAATACGCTCATAAATTATAAAAATAAGACAAAATTAACATTTTTAATTGACGTAATATCTGGGTTGTGATATATATATTTATATAATATAACAAAGAACAGTACAGATTGTTACTTTAATTAGGCAAGACTGGATTGTACTCAATGAAGCCTATTGCAGGCATGAGTATGATGCAGTTATTTTTTTTGTTCAGGGGAATTTTTTTAGAATGATTGCGTTACGTATACGGAGGGGCTGAAGGTGAAAATTGTTAAGATGAAGGAAGCGGTTGCGGATGGTGTAGACCTGATGGGATATACACCGTGGGGATGCATTGATCTGGTAAGCGCCTCCACCGGTGAGATGGCAAAACGTTACGGCTTCATTTTTGTCGATAAATATGATGACGGAACAGGTACCCTGGAACGAAAAAAGAAAAAATCATTTGACTGGTACCAGAAAGTAATTGCAAGTAATGGAGAAAACTTAGAGTTATAAGCGGTGAATTGCACCACGGATATTGGACATGAAAAGAAATTCATGTATAATATCTGGTGGTGCATATTTTTATATTATAAGAAATTGCTTCACAAAACAGCTGTATCAAAAAATAGGAGTTTACATAATTTAATGAGTCAATCGGGAAAGTTTAATGATAAGCATGAAATATTAAGAAAGTATTATGGGTATGATACTTTCAGAGAGGGCCAGGAAGAATTGATAGACAGTATTCTGGAAGGAAAAGACACCTTTGGAATTATGCCTACGGGAGCAGGAAAATCAGTTTGTTTTCAGGTACCGGCATTGCTGATGGAGGGAATCACACTTGTGATATCACCATTGATTTCCCTTATGAAGGATCAGGTAGGGGCACTCAACCAGATGGGCGTGCATGCAGCATTTTTGAACAGCTCTCTTAGCTTTCGGCAGTATTTGAAAGCCCTGGAGAATGCAAAAGCAGGCCAGTATAAGATTATCTACGTGGCACCGGAACGGTTGCTGACGGAAGAATTCCAGTCTTTTGCCATGCATGCACGAATAGATATGATCAGCATTGATGAAGTCCACTGTGTTTCTCAATGGGGACAGGACTTCAGGCCGAGTTATCTGAAGATCGTGACCTTTATACAAATGCTCCCGAAGCGTCCCGTGGTAAGTGCCTTTACGGCAACCGCAACGCGTGAAGTAAGAGAGGACGTAGTAAAGATACTGGAGTTACAGAATCCCACGATTGTTGTAACCGGTTTTGACAGGAAAAATCTGTACTTTGCGGTAAAGACACCAAAGGATAAATATATAGAACTAAGCAATTATCTGAAGGAACATCCGGATGAAAGCGGGGTCATTTATTGCGCAACGCGCAAGAATGTAGAAGAAGTCTGCGACAGATTAGCAGACGAAGGTTATGCGGTAACAAGATATCATGCAGGATTAAGTGATGCGGAACGAAAACAGAATCAGGATGACTTTATTTATGATAGAAAGCCTCTTATGGTGGCGACGAATGCATTCGGAATGGGAATTGATAAGTCCAATGTGCGATTTGTGGTACACTACAATATGCCCAAAAATATGGAGAGTTATTACCAGGAGGCAGGCAGAGCGGGCAGAGACGGAGAAAAGGCGGAATGTATCCTGCTCTATAGCGGACAGGATGTTATTACAAATCAGTTTTTTATTGAGAACAACCGTGAGAATGAAGAAATGACAGCTGAGATGTTGCATACGGTAATTGTACGTGACAGAGAGCGGCTTAAGAAGATGACGTATTATTGTTTTACAAATGATTGTCTTCGTGATTACATGCTCCGCTATTTTGGAGAATATCAGGTGATTTTCTGCGATAATTGTTCCAATTGCCGGACACACTTTGAGACCGTTGATGTGACACAGATCTGTAAGAATCTGATAGGCTGCATTGAAGAGTCGGGCGAACGCTTTGGCCTGGTTGCAATCGTGGACGCGGTACATGGCAGTCAGGCGGAAAAGATGCATCAGTTACGCCTGAACCAAAATTCTTATTATGCGAGCTGCAAAGAAGTTACTGTTGCAAGACTTAGACAGATCGTAAACCATCTGTTAGTGGAGGAGTATCTTCAGATGTCGGACGATGCATATCCGGTATTGCATTTGACAGAACTGGCTGCAGGAATTATGAATGAAGAAGACGAGATTATTATAAAAATCTCAGAAGAAAAAGAGAAACAGGCAACGAGCAGGAAAAAGATGCGGCCGGTCATGACCGCACTTCATGAGGATAGCAGTAATCTCTTTGAACAATTAAAGAAGAGACGTATGGAGATTGCAAGAGAGGAGCGGGTACCGCCATATCTCGTATTTGCAGATAAGACACTGCTTCAGATGTGCCAGTATCAGCCGTTGACCAAAGAAGAAATGCTGCAGGTAAGCGGAGTCGGAGAGATGAAATATGGAAAATACGGAGAACGTTTTATCGAAGTCATACGTACCTTTAAGGGATCGGCATAACTGTTGTGAAGTGTAGCGGAACTGTTATAGATACCTTGATTAAATTGTCAGAGACGAAACGAAAGTTATAGACATATGGATGGTTATACGGTATGATAACAAATGTATGTTCTGTTTGAAAAAGTAAATACAGTCCTTAAGCATGCAGGACGAAGAGAAAGTGTAGAGATATAATGGTATGTTGTGGATTTTACTGGTATTGGTGTACGGAGTATTAAAAGGTGTCAGAGAAGTTGTAAAGAAGAAATCATTAGAAAAAAGTACAGTTATGGAGGTATTGATCCTCTATACCTTTCTGGCATTTTTGATGGTGGTCCCGGATTATCAGAATGCCATGGGCGTGCCTGTCACAATTATGGTATGGATTGCATTTAAGTCATTTGTTATTTTTATTGCATGGATTTGCAGTTTTAAGGCAATTAATAAGATGCCGATCAGCCTGTATGGGGTACTTGACTTGTCAAGAGTGCTATTTGCCACATTATTAGGGACCGTAGTGCTGGGAGAGGTACTGAGCATCCCACAGGTGATCGGATTGGTATTTGTATCGACTGGTCTATTGATGCTAAGGAGAAAAAAGAAAGTTCATGACGGTAACACGTCTGACAGAATCAAGATGAGTGGTGTTGAAAAAGTGGAAGCCAGGTATGTGGTAATTGCAATTATATCCTGTATGCTGAATGCGCTTTCGGGTCTGATGGATAAGATACTGATGAAGAGTGTGAACAGTTCGCAGTTACAATTCTGGTATATGCTGTTTCTGGTGCCGATGTATATTATATATATCGTGATGACGAAGACAAAGATACGTTGGAAGCTGGTATTCAAAAATTACTGGATCTGGTTGCTTAGTCTGCTGTTCATCATAGCAGACAGAGCACTGTTCATTGCAAACGGAATGCCGGACAGTAAACTTACGATCATGACTTTGATTAAGCAGTCAGGATGTATCGTAACGATTCTGGCGGGCAAGTTCGTATTTAAAGAGAAGAATATCAGATATAAGCTGTTATGTGCGGCAATTGTAGTAGCAGGTATTGTGATCGCTGTTATGTAAAGAGTGTGAGAAGAGTGTGAAAAGAATTTCTAAGAAGCGAAAGAACTGCTTCTTAGAAATACTAAATTTCACACTGGAAGAAGCCGCAAGCGTCTTCTTCTCATGGATTATTTGTGCCGCTGTAGAGGCTTCTTTTCACACG
>JAEWWQ010000198.1 GCA_023458855.1 Bacillota bacterium | reverse complement strand
CTTTTTTGAACTTAAGCAGCAAATCCAATAGCGCTTTAGAATCTGCTTCATTTAAAGATGCTGTCGGTTCGTCCAAAATAAGGAGCTTTGCATTCTTGGCAAGTGCCTTCGCGATCTCAACTAACTGCTGCTTACCAACACCAATATCTTTTATTAATGTACGGGAAGATTCCTTTAATCCGACCGTTCTTAAATATTCATCTGATTTACCATATGTCTCATTCCAGTCAATCGCAGCCTTTTTACCACGCTCATTGCCCAAGAACATATTCTCACCAATGGTGAGATACGGTATCAGTGCCAATTCCTGATGAATAATAACAATACCCTTTTCTTCACTATCCTTGATTTTGGAGAATTTACATATCTCCCCATCATAAACAATATCTCCCTCATATGAACCATATGGATAAATTCCGCTTAAAACGTTCATAAGAGTTGATTTTCCTGCACCATTTTCTCCTACAAGGGCATGTATCTCCCCTTCTTCAACCTGCAAGTTAACGTCATCCAATGCTTTAACGCCGGGGAAAGTTTTGGTTATGTTTTTCATTTCTAATAATATTTTAGCCAATTATTGTCCCTCCCGATATCTAATCAATTTAGTAATAGGCGGGCTTTTCGACACCCGCCTATCCTTGTTCTACTTGTTACATACTTATTTTAAATCGTCTTCTGAATAATATCCTGAATCGATTAATAATTCTTTGTAGTTAGAAGCATCTGCGAATACTGGCTCGCAAAGGTAAGAAGGAATAACTCCTGTTCCATTGTCATATGTCTCTGTATCATTAACTTCTGCTTCTGTACCAGACATAAGAGCATTAACCATTTCAACTGTCTTTGTTGCTAATGTACGTGTGTCTTTGAAGATTGACATAGATTGTTTTCCTGCAATCATGTTCTTAACTGATGGGATATCACAATCCTGACCAGTAATGATAGGGAATTCTGTCCAGCCAGCTGCATCAATCGCATTTGTAACACCCTGTGCTGTTGAGTCATTTGAGCAAAGAACTGCATCTAATTTTGTTCCATCATTGTAATTGGAAGAAATAATAGCATCCATTCTGTTCTGTGCTTTTTCTGTTGACCATTCAGCTGTAGCAACATCTGCAAAATCAACGGAACCTGATTTAACAACGATTTTTCCCTCATCAATGTATGGCTGAAGAACATCCATAGCACCGCTGTAGAAGAATCTTGCATTGTTATCGCCCGGGTCACCGGTAAAGATTTCCATATTGAAAGGTCCTGCTGCATTTTTAAGGTCTAATTTTTCTTCAATATATTCACCCTGTTTTGTTCCTACCATGTAGTTATCAAAAGTTGCATAGTAAGAAACAGCATCTGAATTCATAATCAAACGGTCATATGCGATAACAGGAATTCCTGCATCTTTTGCCTGTTGAAGAGGTGTTCCGAGAGAATCACCATCAATTGATGCGATAACCAGTACTTTACATCCGTTACTGATCATTGTTTCAATCTGGGATACCTGTGTTGCTACGTCGTTTGATGCATATTGTAATTCAACATCGTATCCTGCTGCTTCTAATTCTGCCTTCATGTTGGCACCATCCTGATTCCAGCGCTGAAGATCCTTTGTAGGCATTGCAACACCAACTAATCCACCTGCACCAGCTGCTGCTTCTGTTCCGGCTTCCGTTGCTTCTGCCGTATCTGCAGCCTGTGTTGTTTCTGTTTTTGCTGCATCTGTTGATTCTGTCTTTTCTGCACTGCTGCCGCATCCAACTAACATAGTTGCAACCATAGCGACACTTAATAATGTACTAATGACTTTCTTTTTCATGTAACATATCCTCCCTTGTTTTGGTTGTTTTTTATTACAAAGTAACTATAACATGAAGCCCATAGCAATTAGTTGTTTACCTTCTTGAAATTTTAGGCTGTACTGGTCATTATCCGCTGTGCTAGTTAGCATAAAATTGTGATATCATCATACAATTTTGTCCAGTGTAATGAGAAGAAGGCACAAAACAGTTTTTCTGCCTTGTGCCTTCTTTTCTATAGAAAAGACAAACCTCTTCTCAATTTTATTTTCCGCTTTTTTCTATGTCTGCTGTACCTGTCTGCCCAATTTGTCCCAGTTCCTTCACAGCATCCTTCTTTACGATACACTCTCCGTTTTCTTCTATATAGGACATTCTTGCCGGATTGATCTGAATATCATCAGCATATTCAATTCCAATCGTCTGTATTGCATACAGCATACTCTCTTCCACAATCTCAATATCAAAAAACAAATAGTAAATATCCTTGGCCTTATACAGCTTTGCATTCTGTATCGGAAAATCCTTTATCATGCGGCAGAATCTGGTTACCTGGTTCAGATCGCTGAAATTGGTAACAAAGGAATAATACTGCGGCATATACTTTGTTGTCAGCGAACTTTGGTCCTTAACTTCCTCCTGCGGAGTAACACTATTCATAATATAAGATACCTGCTGCAGCATTGCATTCAATGCATTTGCTTTTTCTATACCGCTCTTTTCTTTGATATCCTGTACTCTGCTTTCCGTGGCAATATCCAGTATTCCACTGGCTGCCTTTCTTATTCTGTCCACTGCCTCTTCTATATCCTGATTTGATAATTTAATTACATCAATCCGTAAATTTCCATTTGACAGTAAGTTTCTTGTAAATAAAAGCACTTCCTCCTGTGGATCATACGCCAATTGCTTCCCTACTTCCTGATTCAATTCATTTAAGAATCCTCTGGCCCGCTCGTCACCGTCTAAAACAAGTGCTGCAGTCAGACCGATTTCCTGTAATTCTGCATTTGTGATATCACACTGTACTGTTTTTTCGCTGGTCTTTATAAATAACATACTTTATCACATTCTTTCTATATTCTTAAATTAATAGTTGTTGTTATATATATTATATAACAGTTATTGCGTGTGTCAACTCAAAGTATGCTCATTTTATAATTAATTTATATTCTCTTATTTAGTCAGCTCTTCCGGCACATTCAGATATATTTCTTCCTCCAGATGGAAACCATCGTTAATGATCACATCCATGTTGTCTTTTGTCACTGCTATTGGCTCCAGACCCTCATAGGGTACTTCCTGGGATCCATCATAAAAAGTATCCGGTGCTGTCATGACTTCTCCCTTTGCAAGTGCTACTGCGTATTCCGCCGCTTTTCTCGCAAGCTGTTCAACAGGTTTGTATACTGTCATGGTCTGCGTTCCCTCCACGATCCTCTGACAGGCATCCAGATCTGCATCCTGTCCTACCACACATACCTTTCCTGCCAGTCTGCGCTCCGAAAGTGCACGTATGACCTGTGAAGCAATTCCGTCATTTCCGCACATAACAGCATCAATATTGGCATCCGTATTCAGATAGTCACTTACAAAATCAAATCCCTCTTCTGCTGTCCAGCCGGATGCATGTTCCGTAGCCATCACCTTTATGTTAGTATCTGCAAGCACCTTATCGAATCCCTCCTGCACAAGAGGCACATTATTATCTGCCATAGGTCCGCACATCATCAGAATATGTCCGTCATCCGGGACTTTGGACTTAATCGTGCGTGCCATTAAAGTTCCGACCTTTTCATTGTCAAAGGTAATGTATAGATCAACATCTGCATTCCGGATTAATCTGTCATAAGCAATCACCTTGATACCAGCCTTCTTGGCACGTTTGACAGCATCCGTGACCGCCTCTGAATCAATTGCAACGACTACGATGACATCCACCTTTTTATCAATCAGATAATCGATCTGCTTAACCTGTTCTTCCACATCTCCATTCGCATTCTGGATATTAACATCTGCATCCAGTTCTTTTGTTGCCTTTGCCACAAAGGCATCTCTGTCCCGCTGCCACCTCTCTATAATAAAGGAATCAAAACACATCCCTATCTCGACCTGCCGGCTCGTCTTTGTCCGTGTTGTCACACTTTCCGGATCCGTACCTGCACAACCATTTAAGACCAGACATAACGCCACCCCCAGCACTATCAGTCTTTTTTTACAGCCCATACCATCTATTCCTCCATTCCCATATAAATATTTCAAACTTCCCGACATGCCGCTACAGCGGCACAAAATCTGCGAGAAGAAGACTCGTAAGAGGCTTCTTCCAGTGTGAGATTTAGTGATTCTCAGATGTGGTTCTTTCACATCTTAGAATTACTTCTCACACTTCTTTCTTTGAATTCCGTAGGGGTCACTCCTACACATTTCTTGAAGATCCTGCTAAAATAATTCGGGTCCGTATAGCCAATTTCCGCACATATTTCTTTCATGCTCAATTCACTTTGCAACAGCAATATTTTGGCATTTTCAATTCTTAAATTTGTCAAATATTCAATAAAATTAGAGCCCGTGGTTTCTTTAAATAATTTACTGAAGTAGTAAGTACTCATATCCACTTCCCTGGATATATCCTCCAATGAGATATCTTTTCGATAGTTGCTTTGTATATATTCTTTTGCTTTCTCAATTACGCTGTTTGAGAACTCGTGTTTTTTTGTCGTAACATTACGCGCTGCCTGCATAATATGTTCAACAAACCAATTCTTGACTTCTGCCAGCGCCTTCATCTCCAATATTACCGGCAAATAGTCCGAACGATCTCTGAAGTGATATGTCATACCTCCGCTCTCATATGCAATATGCTCTGCTAACAGTGTAAACTCAAGTACTTTCAGTTTAATGTCATTCTCACAATCCCCGTAATTATGTTCCATCCATGCAAAAAACTGCGTGGCCTCTACGCCGGCATCTTCGTATTTCCCTTGTCTGACACATTCAAAAATCATCTTTTCCGTATCAATCGGGTAGTCTTTCTCATAAGAACAGAATATTGGTAAATCCCTGCAATGGGCAACACTTCCATCCGTATTATGCAGCGCATTGGAAGCATCCCGATACGACTCCATCAGACGATCCAATGGCATAATGCTCCCGATTCCCAGACGGCATTTAAAATCAAATCTTGCGGATAATTTTCTTACCATCTCTCTGGACTTCTCAATAATCTCACTTCTGCTCTCATAATCACCCTGTTCAAGATCCGTTGGCACAAAGCATACTATTTTATTTGTCATAATGGGGCCCACGATGCAGTTCAGATATTCCTTTAATATGACACGCATGTCATGATAGATGGACTGTACTTTTACGCTCACACCGACCGGATTCGTCATATTATGACCTTCCACGGCATCGCCGTACTCAAGAATTACCATAAATCCATGCTGCTCCTGAATCCCCAGTAAATCTCTGTACTTATCCGCATCTTTTGAAAAATTTTCCTGTAGAAGAATGGAGGATATCAATCCATTCTCTATCACAGGTACTACAATCTCTAATTTTTCCTTGATACGAAGATCGTCACTTCTTTTTGCGCGCTGTCCATCTATTATGTGCAATGCCTTATCTAATACTTCTACAATTTTCTTTTGATTTACGGGTTTGTGCAGATATTCCATTACGCCTAGATTAATTGCCTCCTGCGCATAATCAAATTTGTCATACGCTGACATTACAATGAAAACTGTAGCCGGGCTGTTCTTCTGTATCTCCTTCATTGCCTCAATACCATTGATTCCGGGCATCTGAATATCCATAAATGCAATATCCGGTCTGAAATTTTCTGCAAGTTCAATCACGCTCCTGCCTGTTTTGGCTGATGCTATTTCACACTTTCCTGCAAAATTCTTCTCGATAATCATACGTAAGGAGTCAATTACGATTCCTTCATCATCCGCTAACATAACTTTATACATCTCCATTAACCTCTGCTTTCATTGGTATAAAAATGGTCACTTCTGTTCCCTGATCTTCTCCATCACTCTTTATCGTAAGCAATTCTTCCTCATTAAAGTAAAGCTGCAGACGGCTGATAACATTTCCTAATGCAATTCCGTTCGAATCTGATTTTCCTTCTTTGGTTTTTTCTTCCTGGGCAAGTACACTATTTATTCTTTCCTGACTCATTCCCATTCCGTTATCCTTAATACTGATACAGATATATTCTCCGCACTGGTATACAGATAATAAAATAATTCCCTCTCTTTCAATATTGCGGATTCCATAGTTTACAGCATTTTCAACAATTGGCTGTAAGATCATGCTCGGTACCCGAATGGATAACCACTCCTC
>JAEWWQ010000197.1 GCA_023458855.1 Bacillota bacterium | reverse complement strand
TTCCATAACCTACCGGTCCATTTTCCTCTAATCGTATATGACCTACCTCACCAGCCATATTATTCGTTCCCGTATATAAATTGCCATTTAGAATGAGTCCTGCTCCCATTCCGGTTCCAAATGTTAAAAAAACCACATTTTGATATCCCCTGCCTGCTCCAAACTGCCACTCAGCAAGTGCACATGCATTGGCATCATTCTGTAAAAATGCTGAAATATGAAATTGTTCTTCAACCATACGAACAATTGGAACTTTATCCCACCCAACCAGATTAGGCGGCGATAGTATTTCTCCTCTTTCACCATCCAGAGGACCTCCACAGCTAATTCCAACAGCACTGACATCTGTACTATTCAACTTTCTTTTATGCAGAATAGCATTCATCATAGAAAAAATTTTTTCTATCGTCTCTATGTATTGTCCGCCTTTTTTTGTTTCACAAGAACAGCGGTCTAAAATCTCGATACTTTGGTTCATTACGCCTAATACTACTGCACATTTCGTTCCGCCGATATCAATTCCAATATAATATTTGCCATTCATATTTGTCATTTTTTCCTATTCTATTCCTCCATATAATGGTTTTCTGCCCTTTTTCTTCATACGTAAAATCTATTACTAAAAATTACCGCCGATTTATTCAAATCGGCGGTATCCTTTAGTAGACTAATTAATACTGGTCAACATTATCCTTTGTAAGAACTGAGACACCTGTATCCATAGTAATTCCACCAAGCTCTTCACCATTCAACGCTTTGATACAAGCCTGGACCCCTTGTTGTCCCATAAGATCAGGATTCTGTGCCATTGCACATAAGAGATAGCCATCTTTAATCAGCCCCTTGATGGAATCCGATTTGTCAAATCCAACACCAATGATATCTGCATTTCCAGAAGCCTTAATTGCATTTCCTACACCTGTAGAAGATCCTTCATTTGTTCCGTAGATACCAACTACACCCTGCGTAATATAATTTTCTGCAATGCTCTGTGCTTTAGAAGCATCACCATCGCAATACTGTGTTTCAAGCATATTGAAAGAAGTTCCCTCAAATGCTTCCCTGAAGCCTGCTTCTCTGTCAACAGCTGTCTGTGTGGAAGCATTTACATTCACAATACCAATATCTCCATTTGTAATTCCTTTTTCAGTTAATCCAGCCAGCATTTGCTCACCTGCTGTTTTACCTGCTGCCTTATTATCTGTAGAGAATGTAGCCTCTGCCTCAAGATTTGCAGGAGAATCAACATATACAATCTTTATTCCTGCAGCAATCGCATCCTTTAATGCACCTGTAATTGCATCTGGTCCATTTGCTGCTACCATAATAGCATCGTATCCACCTGCTACCGCATTATTTACGTATTCAATCTGTTTTGCATCATCTTTTTGATCAGGTGACATAAAGTCAACAGTAACACCATCTTTTTCTGCTTCGGCTTGTGCTCCTTCATTCATCGTTACCCAGTGCTGATCAATGGAATCCATGGTAATTAATGCAATCTTGTAATTCTCATTGGCCTTAACTACGTCTCCATCTGCTGTTGCTTCTGTTGTAGCCGCTTCTGTTGTACTTGCTTCTGCTGTAGTTGCTTCAACTGCTTCTGTTTTTTCCTCAGTTGCCACTGTTTGTTCTTCTGTTGCCACTGTTGTACTTGCCTTAGAACCACATCCTGTTAATAATGATCCTAACATGGTTACACAACAAACTACTGTTAAAACTTTTCTTTTCATTTTAATAGCCTCCCTATACTTTTTGTTTTTTATTTGTATAAACATTAATATTACTATTAACGCATATAACCCCTTTAAAATTATTTCTTTTTTATGTTCTTATTTCCTGTTCTAATAATCAAATCAAGTAAAACTGCCAATACCACAATTACACCTATTACAACACGTTGTATTCCTACCGGTGCACCAACCATGTTTAAACCATTTTCCAAGGTCTGCCATACTGAAGCTCCTGCAAATGTTCCAAGAAGAAGTCCTGAACCTCCCAAAGGCGATACCCCTCCAATAACACCGGCTGCCACGCCATACATTTCATACATATTTCCCGCTTCCATATTACCCATACCAGCTTGTGCACAAAGAATAATTCCTGCGATAACAGCACAAAAAGCGCTTACAAGATATGCCTTAATCGTTGTTTTAACTACATCTACACCTGATAATTTAGCTGCATCTACATTAGACCCAATCGCATAGATATGTCGTCCGGTTTTAGTTTTTGACAGAATGAAAAAGAATACAATAAAAATAATCAATGCAATCCAAAATGTATTATACACACCTAATATTTTTCCATAATAAAAAGCATTTTGTACTTTATCAGATGTATCTTTCCCGAGAACAATACCTATGCTATCTGTATTCCTATTTCCATTCACCATATATCCAATTCCTCTTGCAACAAACATCGTACCTAATGTTGCAATAAATGGCGGAAGTTTAAATTTTCCTACGAGAAGACCATTCATAACACCGATCAGAAGCCCACATACCATAGCGATTATTACTGCAACTACCGGATTCACTCCGTGAGTCATTAAAGTTGCCATTAACATCGTACTCATAGCTACTACAGATCCAATTGATAAGTCGATGTTACCCGTAATCATTACGTAGCTTTGTCCGATTCCAACTAGTAAATACTTAGACATGGAACGAAGCAAATTCATTACATTCTGCAATGAAAATACTTTTGTATTAATCAATCCAAACACCACATAGATAACAATCAATCCTACAAAGGCTGTAATGACGTTTCCCATACCCCTTATCTCAAGAAATTTTTTAAATCCTTTTTTTTTATCCATTTACTTACCCTCCGCATTAATTGTCTTCTGCTTTTATTTTGTTTTCAAAAGATGTAGCATATTTTAATATTTGATCCTGTGTTGCTTCTTTAGCATCAAGTTCTCCTGTAATCCTGCCATCACACATAACAATAATTCTATCTGCGATTCCCATTACTTCTGGCATTTCTGATGAGACAAACATAACTGCTATTCCTTGCTGCTTCAACTGATTCATCAGGTTATATATTTCCACTTTGGCACCAACATCGATACCTCTTGTAGGTTCATCAAATATTACAACTCTTGAATTTCTTACCAGCCATTTTCCTACAACAACCTTTTGCTGATTGCCACCTGAAAGAGTATTTGCATCAACTTCAATGTTAGGTGTTTTAATCATTAGGTCTTCTACCGCTTTTTTACAAAGTTCATCTTCTTTGTCTCTATTGATTACACTGAGTTTATTACAAATCAAATCAAGATTCGGAAGCGCTAAATTTTGTCTGATACTTAATTTTACACAAAGTCCATCTTTTCTTCGGTCTTCAGGTGCAAGCACGACGCCTGCCTCAATGGCATCCATCGGTTTTTCAATTTTTATTTCTTTCCCATCCGCAAAGAACTGACCACTTGTCTTAGGATCTGCACCAAAAATAGCTCTTGTTGTTTCTGTACGTCCCGCCCCCATTAGTCCTGCAAATCCAACAATCTCTCCTTCATATAATGAAAAATTAATATCTCTTACCATTCGACCGGCATTCAGATTTTTTACTTCGAAAATCTTTTTGCCCTTTTTACAGGAAACATGTGGAAATTTCTCTTTTATTTCTCGTCCAACCATATTCTGAATAATTTCATCCATTTTAAAATCTTTGAAATTTCCATCTGTAATGAACTGCCCATCCCTCATAATTGTAACACGATCCGCTATGTGAGAAAGTTCTTCAAGCCTATGTGATATGTATACGATTCCACACCCCTGTACTTTTAACTTATTAATAATTCGAAATAGTTCTTCTATCTCTCTGGATGTTAATGCTGATGTCGGTTCGTCCATAATCAGAATTTTGGCTTTTACAGATAAAGCTTTTGCAATTTCAATCATCTGTTGTTTGGAAACCGGAAGATCTCCAACTGTTTCCTTTGGGCTAATATCAACTCCAAGTTCATCTATATATTTTTGGGAGATTTTTTCCATTTCTGCATTTTTTAATACGATGTTTCCACAGATTTCTCTTCCTAAAAACATATTTTCTGCAACTGACAAATCTCTGCACATATTCAGTTCTTGATGAATAATTGCAACTCCTGCTTCACGGGCAACAATTGGTGACAAATCCCCATACTCTTTATTAAAGATTTTCAATTTTCCACCATCTCTGGTGTATACACCGCTTAGAATTTTCATCAGAGTAGATTTTCCTGCACCATTTTCGCCCAATAGTGCCATAACCTCTCCCGAACGCAACTCAAATTTTACATTGTTAAGTGCTTTCACTCCTGGAAAGTTTTTATTAATATTTTCCATGGAGACAATAACCTCACCCATAATTCTCACCTGTCCTTTTGAATACTCATTTCTAGCCTATGACATTATTATATTCTATAAAATATGTTCAAAAAAGGGGGGCTTATTTTCGTTTCCAGGTGGTAATTTTAACATTTTCATATTCCTTATTTTTCTTTTTCTTGTTATTTTTTACATATTCAACAGATTTCAATATCATTTTTGTGCATCTTGCTTTGTTGCCTTTTATCGCATCAAAAAAACAGCCTATTTCTTTAGGCTGTTTTACTCCCATGTTTTCCATACTTCTGGCTGATATCCAACTGTTGCTCTTTTTCCATTTCTAACGAGTGGAGTTAAGAGTATTTGTTGATTTTCCAATACCTTTTCATCTCTATCTTCCTCTGCAATGTATTGGATCAACGCCAAGGTATCTTTATCCTTGCAATTCTGATTTATCATACGTTCTAATCCACCCACTGACTGTTTTATGCTGGCATACTCCCCTTTGCTCAATCCCTTTTCTTTCAAGTCAATGAATTGAAACCTGACTCCACGTTCCTTAAAGTATCTTTGTGCCTTTTTGGTATCAAAGCATTTGGTGGTTCCAAATATCTGTACATTCAATTCTGTTCTTTCCTTTCCGTCAAATCTACACTATAGGATACTCTGTACTCTTCCCACAATGCCTCCCTCTAACATCACCTTGATTCCTCTTGGATGTTTCTGAGAATTTGTAAGAATCTTCGTAACAGTTCCCTCTGTTAATTTCCCAGTTCTCTGATCCTGCTTCGGCACGACCAGGACCGTTGCGCCTATTTTTATATTATTTCTTACTGTTCCGTCCATTTTATGACTCACCTTTTTTCTTTCAAACATGGAATGACCATCTGCATTAACAAACCTGTTTCATCCTGCATCGGTATTTCAGGTATTATTTCATAACAGCCTTGTGCTGCAAGATTTGCTGTGACAGCTAAACATATTGCGTCCACAATATCATCAATATTACATTTCATACTTTTTGCCAAATTTGAAAGTCTAGTCAATGATAAATCCGGTATGTACCTAGCTAATAGATGAATACGCTCTTCTATACCGTCAATTTCTGATTTCTTTGATAACATCGTTCTTGCATTCAATCTTGCAAAGCAAACTTCAGGATGGCTTTCCTTTATTACATTTTTATATTTCAGATTCTTCTGAA
Organism: Bacillota bacterium; assembly: GCA_023458855.1. GTDB lineage: Bacteria > Bacillota > Clostridia > Lachnospirales > Lachnospiraceae > SZUA-378. The sequence goes on along the minus strand of JAEWWQ010000197.1, from coordinate 8,775 downwards.
AAAAAGAATCCAACTCTCTTATTTTTGGAATAATACCCACTGTCAATGGCGTAAATTTCTTACCCAATACTCTCTCGTTCTCTTTATAAGCTTCTGCAACTGTATTCGCATATACTGCCTGTCTGCATGGAGCCGGAAATATAGTTGATGTTCTCTCTTTAATAATTTGTCTGGCGCATGTATCAGGGCGTATATGATTTTTACTGCTTTGTAAACCAATCACCATATCTATAAAAAACTCATTAAAATCAGGGCATCTGTTCATTCTGCCCCATGCCATAGGTCCTGACCTGCTCAACCATATGGCCAATGTTTCCTTCACCGGCAAATCTTCTGCTATCAAAAAAATTTTCATCCGCAGACAGCCACGCAAGAGGATGTGCTTCTTCAATTAGTGTGACTTCTTCACTGATTTCTCCAGCATAAACTTCTACGTAGCAGTTTTGATTGTAGTATGTAAAGTCCATCATATGATTGAGCTGAATTCTATTTGATTCAATTCCTGTTTCTTCTCTCAATTCACGGTATGCTGCCTCAAAACCCTCTTCCCCTTTTTCAATCTTTCCACCCACAAGATTGTATAATCCCTTGTAAGGATCTTTTGTTCTTTTACAAAAGAGTAATTTTTTACCGTCCAGACTAAATATCATAATGCAGTTATATCCTTGCATATACCCTCCACTTACATAGTTTCATTATTTATAATTCTCATAGCATATCCCTAATATATAATTTGTAGTATACGGATAATCGGAAGCACTGTCCATTGACTAATTTTCCAATTATGCTTAAATATCAGTCAATCCATGTAAAGAATAGATAATCTCGTATCCTTTCAATCTTCCATAAAGTTCCAGGATTTTCTTATTTTTTGGATTTCTACATAATAAATATGGTTTCATCCCTATCCGCTTTGCACCATCACAGTTATTAGGATTATCATCAATAAAAATTGCTTCTTGCGGACTTATTTTAAGATTTTTTAAAGCAGCTTCATACATCTTTTTATCTGGCTTTTGTGTTCCTAAAACAGAAGAAATAATTATTGTGGAAAAATATTTTTTTAAATCTGCACTTTCGTATACATCTGTTAAAGAAGGCCAGGCATCGGACACAATTCCCAGCTTATATTTTTTGCTGAGTGTCGGAATAACAGCAAATACATCAGAATAAAAGGTATATTTTTGAGGATTCCATACCAAATCTTCTGCAAGTAATGTGATTTTGTATTTTTCTAATTTCAGTTCTGGCAAACAACTTGAAAAGATACTATAAAATTCGGTGAAGCAAATCAGTTCTTCGTTTTTATCACTGATACAAGTAATGCTGCTAATGTACTTGGTGGCATTTTGAAATGCTTGGTGTATCTTTCTGCTGTCAGTATTCTCAAAAAGATCTTTGTCTACAATATTATAAAAATTGGGACTGATAAACCAATTTCCCGTAGTCGGATAATTTAAGACTCTTCCTGAATCAAACAGAATACCCTTAATCATATTAGAACCTCTACTCACTATAAAATTTTTGTTTGGTATTATCTTATACAGACTGCTACCCACCATCTCAACCCATACTTTATTCATACATGTTTGTTGCTTGAGATTTCAAAGCAGAATCCAATACAACTCCACATGCAAGCGAGATTCCTCGCCATAATTTGTGCGTTCAAATTCGCCACCATTGGCAAGAATAGTCTTGCGGCTACCTAAGTTTGTGTCAACGCAGCAAAGTAACACCTTTTCAAGGCGGTATTCTCTTGCTTTTTCAAGGCATAGCTTCAACAGTTCCTTTGCGTAACCTTTCAGGCGTTCGCTCGGACGGACTGAATAGCCAATATTACCGTCAAAATTGCGTAATTCTTCATTACTTAGCTCATGCCGCAAATGTATCATTCCAACAATCCTGTCATCGTCCTTACGTACTGCCATATATTGCGTTGCGATAGGGCAATCCTCATATGTATTTATTTCACCATGTTCGCGCAATCGGCAATTTTCTCTGCATACTCAGCAGATGGGTTAATTAACTTAATTTCGCTCATTTTCTTGGCTTTCCCATATAAATATTTCCTCCATCCTGAAATCCATATTTTCGATAAAATTCATGAGCATCACGAGTAGCTAATATCCCTCTTAATGAAGATACTTCGTTATTGCCATGAATAGCATCTAACATGGCCTTTCCTATTCCTAATCCTCTATAATCTTTATCTACAATCACATCACAAATATAATAAGTTGTTGCATAGTCCGTAATTACACGTGAAAAACCAATTTGTTTGCCACTTTTCTTTAAAAATGCGCCATAGCACAAGGAATGATCAATAGATTTTTTATCGTTTCAATATCACGCATATTGGCCCAATATGTTTGCTCTAACAGTTCTTTAATATCTTGAATTTGCATTTCTTCTCTTCCAGATTTTATTAAGTATAAACCCATTGAATACTTATCTTCCTCTCTCAAATCTGACATTTTTATTATTCAGTTGTAAACAATTATAAATTGGGATATGTTTCATTTTTTATTTTCTTGCGGCAAAAAATTGTATGGTGCCTTTTATGTAAGTTTGAATATCTGTAAAACCTGCTTTTTCAAAAAAAGTACGCAGATTTTTTGAACTGTAAACTCTGACATCTCCATTATGCGAGAAAGGAAATACCAACGCATTGGCAATCCACCGTATAGAAGGGGGAAAATATGGTTCAGCCATGTAAATTTTCCCATCATCTTTCAAAATCCTCATACATTCATCCACAAACCCTTGAGGCTTTTCAAAATGATGAAAAGCACAGGACACCGTTATGACATCCATGCTCTTATTCTCGAATCTGAGCGGAAAACAAGGCTGTGCTATAAATGTACAATTTGGATAGCGCTTCTTTGCAACTGCAATCATGTTTTCAGAAATATCAACACCAAACGCATTTACTTTTGCCTTTTTAGAAAGTTCCGCAAGCAGAAGCCCATTGCCGCAAGCAACGTCCAGGATGGTATCTCCATCCATAACAACGACCTTTTTTATTAGCTCATCTTTATGATTTCTTGTGTATTTTCCCTCTGGCATTGAATCATATTCCAAAGCCATCTTATCATATGTTATTTGAGATTGCTCCGCCTTTTTCCCCATGTCCATTACTCCCATTAATTCAGCCAATATCCATTTATTACTGCTTCCAAAACCAATTCTGGTCTATCTACTTTATTCTTTTTTATTATTATTGTCATTATTACTATAATATTAACTCAAAAAAACCGCCTAGACATAGTCATCTTAGACGGATATTAGCATATAAAAACTATTAAATTCGATTATGAAATAAACCTCTTCAAGCATGTTTTCCCCTTACATCTTTTTCGAAATTAATGCTATTATATCACAGAATGAAGATACTTGGATATACTTTAAGCGAAAAGGAAATATAAATATAAATTGAATTGTTTATTTAATTCCCATAATTCCCCTTTCCTTTATTTAAACGACTAGAAAATATCCGGGCAGGCACTGCCTGCCCCAAAGATACTATCCGTTTAAGCTTCCCCTTTCTTTCGTTTAACAATGAATACTGCAACTCCCCCTATCAAAATAACGATTGCACCAATCATGATAAACCAAAGTGGATTCCATCCATTTTCTTTTGCAGGGGTATCCGCTTTATCATCAGCTTTCCCATAGTCTACCGTTTCTGTCTTACTTTCTATGGTACTTCCATTCATCGGTTCCTTATCTACCACTATGGTATACTCAGAAGCATGCGTGAATACTAATTCCACATTGCCGTCCTCACCAATCTCGCCTGCACTCATAAATTCCAGCTCGCCTGTCTGTTCGTTATAATAGAACAGGTTCGCATAACGTCCTGCATTTTCCTCTTCCATATTGATCGTAAGAACAGCCGTGAAACCAAAAGTTCCATGATAAGCAAGGCTTAAATTCAATGCGTAATCCTCTCCTGCGATACTGCTGATTACGTCTGCCGGAATAGCATTCGTGCCGGTGGTCACTTTGAAATCAATATCTTCAACCCTGTCAGAAATAATGCTCTTCCCGTTGATGCTCCATGTAATATTATTGCCCATGTCAAAAACGTATGTGATATCTTTGCCCTTGATGTCATTCAATACATCGCCCGGTACTACTCTGGCTCCGTTCATCTCTACAATTACAGTTCTTCCTTCCTCTGCCTTTTGTGTCTGCTCTTTAATTACATCCCAGCCTTCTTTACCTGCGTCATCCTTGATAAATGGTTTTCCTGCCTTTGTCGTATGTTCCTTACTGTCTGCATTATCTGTATTCCTAAAATTGTTATCTTCATTGTTAGTAGTAGTCGGATTATTATCTATATTCGACAGATTTGGTAAGGTACTATTTTCATTTCCACCAGCGTTACCATTGTTATTATTGTTACTGCTATTTTTGCTATTGTTTCCGTCGTTACTACTGCCATTCCCCTTATGACCAGAGGTTCCGTCTTTATCCTTACTGTCGCTCTTTGCCTTTATAATAAAATCTGCAGTGGTATGGTAGGTAATGCTATAGTTGCTTGCTGCCGCCATTGTATCAATCTGCGCCTTCATAGCTTCCTGATTGCTCCAGATAATACGATAGGTATTAGCAGTATTACTGTCTGCCGGCATTCCGGCGAAGGTTGCCACCGTTGTTGGTACCAGACTTTCGCCACTTACCACATTGTCGTAAGAAATGTAGGCGGTCGGCAGGCTTTCCCCTATGGTCAGATTTTGTTTACTTAAATGTACTGCAATGTCTGCATTCCGTTTATTAATGGTTACCATAATATCTGTGCTTCCATTCGTATAGCTCTTTGTATCATCCGGTATGAATTGCACTGTTGCCGTATAACTTCCTGCTTTCTTCAATTCCGGTGTCGCTGATGCAAAGATAAATGTGCCTGCTATATCCGTTCCATTTACTTTCGCTGTCTTGGTCAGGGACGAAACGGTCACACCCTCACCGTCGTAAATCTTCATAAGGTTTCCTACATTCAGTTTCGGCACTTCCTTGGTTGTCAATGTAAATAGAGTAGATCCTTTTACTGTCTTATAATTGCTGCTGCCGGTTCCTGTCGGAGCGAACGTCCAGTACAATGTCACCTGCGTGTTCTCTGACCCGGTAAAACGATAACTGTCTGTCAGTGTCGTACCGCCATCACTTTCTGCCCATGTAAGGATTCCTGCTATGGTTTCACTCTGTACCCCCGATGCTGTAGTAGCTGCATTAATGTCAGTCAGCTTCTTATTAATCGTGATGTTCTGTGGTGCCACGCTGTAAGTTGGCGCAATCGTTCTGATGGTAGCTCCTACGCCTGATAACGTATTCTGAGACAAACTGTAATTCTGTGCCAGTGCACTTCCTGTTTTCAAAGCCACAGTTCCTGTCACTTCACAACTTCCGGCATCCTTAGACGCAAATACTGCTTCCGCGGTATAATCTATACCACTCGTAAACGGCCCTTCACCATTTACATAGCCGCTAAAGTTCACTCCTAAGACTGCCGCTGCCGTAGTTCCATCATAGTCCTTGTCACTTATCGTGTAAGATGCAATGCTCAGCGGTGCTTTGTTCACTACTACTGCCACATCAAAATTCTTTGCTTTAGCGTTATTGGTTGCGGCAGCTGTGACACGGACTGAGGCACTTCCAGCTTTCAGGATGGTCACCTGTCCAGCTGTATTTACGGAGATTACACCATTCCCTGAGGTGATTGTATAGGATAGATTTCCATCACCCGCAGTACGGGAAGCATCTAACGTAAACATGCTGTCACCATAGGTCTTTATATAGTTCATCGTTCCTTCAATACTTTGTTCCATTTGTCTGATGGTATAGGTCAGCTTTCCTGCTGAAGTCACTCCACTGTAATTCGCTGTCTCTGCATAGGAAGCCTTTACATAGTAGGTTCCGGCATTCACCGGTGCCTGACCCTCCCCTGACGCTGCGCCTTTGGCGGCATCTGTATCCGTCCTAATCGTGCAGGCTGCATCCGTATAAAAAGTAAATGCAGGCATGGTGGTAAGGCTTGCAGAATAACCATTGACTCCATTCTTTGGAATAATAATGGTTGTTGCGCCATCATAATCCCTGCTGATACTTCCCTGTATGGTAAGTGTTGGTGCTGCCTTGTTAATGACCAAGGTTGCTTTCTCCGAGGTTGCCGCTGTATAACTGCCATTTGCGGCAATAGCTGCCTTCACATAATAAGTTCCGGCATTCACCGGCGCCTGACCTTCCCCTGCGGCTCCGCCTTTGGCGGCCTCCATTCCGGTCTTGTTGGTGCAGCTTTCATCCGTATAATAAATATAGCTTACGATACCAGCAGGCACCTCCGCCCCTGTAAAGGCAGCTCCGTTGACTGTGGCTGTGCTAATGCTTACCGCATTTCCGCTATAGGTATTACTCATATTGTCTGTAAGAGTGATTGTCGGTGCTACTGCGTTAATTGTTGGCACGATGGTCTTACTCACAGAAGCATAACCTGGGTCAGATGGGGTAAAAATAACTTCATAGGCTTTGCTGTTCCCGACTGCCGGATACGTATCCTTTTCTGCATCTGACCAGCTCCAGACTCCTGCAAGTTCTGTCGTACCGTCAGACTGCTTGGCGCTGCCGCCATTTAAGGTAATGTTGCTTACCTTAGTTCCATAACTTACTGCGGCTACCGTAGGTTGCGTCACATTCATTGGCTGTGTCATGGTGGTCTTAAAACTTCCGCTCTTTACCGCACTGGTATTTCCTGTTTCATCCTCTGCTACTGCATAATAGTAATAGGTAGTATTAGCAGACAATCCTGTCTTTGTTAAAGTATCCGTTGCTCCGCTGATCCCATTTGCTTTGATATAAGCAGCTGTCTGATTTTCTGATGCTAATGCAGTTCCGCTTATATACGCATAATAGGTCTTGATTCCATTACTGTCTGTAGCCGTCACCTTCAGTTCTGTCGATACGTCCAACAGATTATTCGTAGTCACGTTTTGAATTACCGGTGCCGTCGTATCCAATACCAGTCCGTCCGTACAAAGATAGGAACTCTTGTTTCCGGCTTTATCCACGGTATACGCATAGACCACATAATTACCATCTGGTACTACTGTACAGGAACTGCTCCACTTGTCTGCCGAGAGTGCGTCCAGCTGTATACTGGTAAGCGGTATATAGCCGTTCTTGTTCGTTACCGCCACTTTATAAAAGTAAGTTCCTGCAATGCCGCTGCCCTCTTCCTTGGCAGTTACTGAAACGACCTGATTTTCATGAAAAAAGTTATCAAATGTAATCGTGTTTAATAGATTTCTCCACCAGCTGTCCTTCACCTTAATTCCATAAGTATCTGTCGGGCTATCCGGGTAAGATGGTGCTGTGGTATCCAGTCTGCAGACCACTCCCTCGAGATTAGAAGTTGTTGCATCATCGCTGATCAGAACTGCACCTGTACCATTTGCTCCTGTAGAAAGCTTTATTTTTACGTCAGTACTATTCGTATCTGTACTGATCGTAGCGGAAGTTCCCCAGCCCTGCCATGTGGAGCCTCCGTCTGTACTACTATTGATATACGTAAAGTTTCCTGCGGAAACATTCGGTGCAATGCTAATCGTTCCGTTATACCAAAGGTCATTTCCATTTTTTCCATTATGACTTCCGGTTACGGTATATGGTGTGGAAGCAAACGCTTTTTTTACTACCTTAAGGCTTCCCTGCGTATAGGAAACACTGTAGTTGGTACTGTTCAATCCGCTGATAGTAACAGTTCCGTCCGTCAAAAGATTATTGGTGTTATTCTGACTGAATAAAACCTGTAAATTTGTGCTGTCAATTCCAGCTGTTGCTTCTGTTTCGTTATTGACAAAACCTGTCATGGTAAGATCATCCACCATATAGGACGGCATGCTGTCTCCAAGCTGCAGATTGTTTGCTTTCTTCTGTGCTTCCGTATTGAGTAAAACCATAAGTTCCTTTTTTGCTATAGCAGCCGCCACACTTCCATTTTCCAGACCACTTTGTAATCTGTAATTTTCAGATGCTGCTCCCGCTAAGGATGCAGTAAAGAGAATCCTGGTACTTCCTGCATTCTGGCTTTCATACTGTGCGTTACTAATTGAAAGACTCACCATATCTTTATCTGCATCGAATACACCGGTTAAAGCAGCCCCTGAAACATCCCATTCATCACTTCCTACCACAGTCGTTCCATCATAAGTCTTTCCTATCGCTGTAATCCCACTGTAGGATACCGTAGCAGGTGTAATATTTATCGCTCCGCTTACGACACTGGTCCAGGTATTATAATTATCTCCGGAAATCTTTACATAATAAGACTTTCCTGTATCTGAGACATCTTTTACCTGCGGACAGTCAGCAGAAAAGGTTCCATCTGCACTAGCGCAATAGGATACGATAGTACCCGCCGGCATTCCTGTTACCGTCACTGCATCATGGGAAGCTCCGTCATAGGTTCCAGCATATGGAACAATGCTAATGTCACTGGCATTTACATTCTTATTCTGTATCGTCAGGGTCATTGTCTTACTGCCTGCTTTATAAAATCCGGTGGCCGCCGTATTTACAGTAATGACAAAGGTTCCTGCCCTGGTAACCGTAAGTGTAGCATCTGTGATACTGCCCGTACCAGTTCCCCCTTCTTCCACGGTATACGTGGCTGAACCAGCTCCACTCGGAATTGTAAATAACGTACTCAAATCGACCGTATCTGTGAAAACAATTTCACTGTTTTCTCCTGTAATATTAACATCGAGTGCAGGAATG
>JAEWWQ010000196.1 GCA_023458855.1 Bacillota bacterium | reverse complement strand
ACCAATACCTGCTTCATTTACTTCAATCTTATTCAGACCTTCATATTCATATAATTTACTGATTTTAACTTTCTTCTGCTTTTCCGGTTCATGTGCATTTACAAGGACAACTTCCTGGTTCACCCTGACTGAACCATTGTCAACTTTACCAACACCGATGCGGCCTACATATTCATTATAATCAATAGTACTGATCAATACCTGAGTACCTGCTTCAGGATCTCCGGCTGGGGCTGGAATATAATCAAGAATAGTCTCGAAAAGAGGGATCATGTCTGTACCTGGCTGATTGATATCAAGTGTGGAAGTTCCTGCTTTTGCAGATGCGAATACAAAAGGGCAATCCAATTGTTCATCATTGGCATCCAGGTCCATAAATAATTCCAAAACTTCATCTATAACACTCTCAGGTCTGGCTTCAGGCCTGTCGATCTTGTTGATGCATACAATGACTGGTAACTGTAATTCCAGAGCCTTACGGAGCACAAATTTTGTCTGCGGCATGGCACCTTCAAAAGCATCAACGACCAATACAACACCATTTACCATTTTAAGAACACGTTCTACTTCACCGCCAAAGTCAGCATGCCCAGGGGTATCTATAATATTGATTTTCGTATTTTTATATACGACAGCAGTATTCTTGGAGAGAATCGTGATACCACGTTCCTTTTCGATATCATTAGAGTCCATAACACGCTCAGCAACTTCCTGATTGGCTCTGAATACGCCGCTTTGTTTTAATAATTCATCGACGAGTGTTGTCTTACCATGATCGACATGGGCAATAATCGCAATGTTTCTTACGTCTTCTCTTGTTTGTTTCATCTGTTTACTCCTTCATGTATGATACCGACAAGCATGATACATGGAATTAATTTAATTTTTTGCAACTTATTAAGTTTATCATATTTTAGCAAGATTACAAGGGATATATAAGTATTATTGCCAATTGTATTCGATTTTGTACGCGATGGATTAAACATAGAAAAGAATATTTTCGAGAATAAGTCAGGGAATCGACTCATATATATAGTAATGCATTACAGGAAAAAATTCTTATGGGAAGAGATGCAGCTTATAAAAGCAGCATCCGAAGAAGGGAGAACAACAATGACAGATAAGGTAATTGAAAACAACCAGGTGATGATTATGGGAACGATTGTGAGTGGATTCAGCTTCAGCCACGAAATATTTGGGGAAGGATTCTACATGGTGGAAGTAAGGGTTTCGCGATTGAGTGATTCCGCAGATATCATACCATTCATGGTATCGGAAAGGCTTCTGGATGTGACGGAGGACTACTCTGGCTGAAATATTGCGGTAATTGGACAATTCCGTTCTTACAACAGGCATGAAGAGAAAAAAAATAAACTGGTACTATCTGTATTTGCAAGAGAAGTAGAATTTATTGATGAGATAGGAGAAAACGCGAAGACAAATCATATTTATCTGGATGGTTATATTTGCAAACCACCTATTTACCGTAAAACTCCGTTGGGAAGAGAAATCGCTGATCTATTGCTGGCAGTGAACAGACCGTATGGAAAGTCGGATTATATTCCATGTATCTGCTGGGGCAGAAACGCGCGCTATGCATCAGGATTCGAAGTGGGAAGCAGATGTGCCATCTGGGGCAGAATACAGAGCCGGGAATACATGAAAAAAGTCAGAGAAGATGAATTGGAACGAAAAGTGGCTTATGAAGTATCGGTGAGCAAGCTTGAAATCATGGACGAAATATAATACATAGCTTTCAAAAAATGACAGAAAGTTGCTTTATTTTACAAAATATGGTATGATAAAACTCAATTTTGGTTCTTATATGAGGTGACTTATGGAACAAGGTAAGATACAAATCTATAGCGGAGAAGGACATGGTAAGTCCTCAGCAGCGCTGGGAAAAGCAGTTAAGGCTGCAAGCACAGGCAAAAAAGTTGTTATGATTCAATTCTTAAAGGGTATGGAGGATAATGAATTTTTAAGACGCCTGGAACCTGAAATTAAATTCTTTCGGTTTGAAAAGTCGGAATCTCATTTTTGTGATTTATCAGAAGAACAGCAAAGGGAAGAGATTCAAAATATCAGGAACGGGTTGAACTTTGCAAAAAAAGTATTAACTACCGGAGAGTGCGATCTGCTGATTCTGGATGAGATACTTGGTCTTGTAGATAATGCTATCATTAGCGATGAAGAGTTGAAGAGCATGATTGATATGAAAGCCGATCATGTTGATATTATTCTGACAGGTATTCAATTAGGAGATGATGTCTGTATCCTGGCAGATGAAATATCTAAGATTGAGACTGTAAAATTTAAAGTTTGGTAAAAATAAAGTATAACCGTTGACAGAGTGAGTACGGGATGCTATTATATTAATAAGTATTAGATAGAGGTTGCGTTATTTCAAAAGTAAGTTCTCGGATGTGGTAGGCACAGAAGATGAGGAACGAAAGGGAAAGACGCCGAAAGATGAGATTTCCTAACAAATTGAATCTTGGGCATATCGTGAAGAACGATATGACTGTCATCTTACAGATGGGGCGCTATCAAATGATCAGATTAAAGATTTATTAAAGTCGACCATTTGTGTCGACTTTTTTTGATAGTTTCATTTCGTTATAAGAAATTCCATCATAATGCGAATTTTTCATGGTTCGCAATTTTCAAGAGGTTGTCTTGTTAACAAATAAGGAGGAAA
>JAEWWQ010000195.1 GCA_023458855.1 Bacillota bacterium | reverse complement strand
ACATAGGAGAACAGGGAAACCGTCTTAGGGGCAGAGGATTGATTCGTTAATTTTACCTGACTTACTTCGCAAGAATCATCCATAGGAACAAATGTCAATACAGAAGCCTGTAACTTGTTTTTGCTGGAAGTAAATCGGCTGTATCCGATACCATGACGGCATTCATAAGAATCTAATTCCGTTCTGACTGGTTGCCAGCCCGGGTTCCAGATGGTATCGCCTTCTTTAATATAGAAGTATTTACCATTGTTATCATAAGGGACGTTATTATAACGATAGCGTGTAAGTCTCAGCAATTTTGCGTCTTTGTAGAATGTGTAACCGCCACATGTGTTTGAAATCAAAGAAAAGAAATCGTTGCACCCTAAGTAGTTAATCCATGGGAGAGGAGTCTTCGGGGTGGTGATCACGTATTCTTGATTTGCATCATCAAAAAATCCGAATTTCATATTGTTTTCTCCTTAATAATAGAAATAGTTAATTAATTAGTTAAATAATAATGAATGATTAGTTCACTATGAAAAAGAAGCGAAATTAAGAAAACGATTAAGTAAAATGGCGAATAATCACTTCCGATTATGATTATACATAACAAACAGCTAAAAATCAATAAAAAACGCACTTTTTATGCGGGAACGTTTCCGAAAACATTTAAAGTAAAAATAGTCATAAAATCAAAAATAGAGTAATAAAATAGTTAAAAAAGAGTAAAAACTTATTTTTGTCAAAAAACAATAAGTAAAAATATACAAAATGAACTTGAAAAACTGTATAACTTATACAAAAATGTGAATTATACACAAAAAAAATATTATCCGGCTTGAAAAAGTGTAAAACATGTTATATACTAAAAATGCGAAAACGATTAAGTGATGTAGCACCATTGTTTGAAGATATACCAAAATGAACGTACAGATGAATACCTACTTCGAACTTTGGGAAGGAGAAGATATGGTATCAATGAAAGATATATCAGTTGCATGTGGTGTATCTGTAGCAACGGTAAGCAAGGCTTTAAATGATCATACTGACATAGGGGAAGAGACCAGACTACATATTAAAAAGGTCGCGAAGGAAATGGGGTATTTCCCAAATTCATCGGCAAGGGCATTAAAAACAAATCGCACATTTAATCTGGGCGTACTGTTTGCAGATGAATCCAGAAGCGGATTGACACATGATTATTTTGCTAATGTGCTGGACAGCTTCAAGGTTGCAGCAGAGGAAAGGGGATACGACATTACTTTCCTTAACTGTAATAAAAAGAGAAAAGACAGAATGTCCTATCTGGAACACAGTATGTACAGAGGGCTGGATGGAGTAGTCATTGCCTGTGTTGATTTTTATGATCCGGAGGTGATTGAACTGATTGAAGCCAAATTACCGATTGTAACGATCGACCATTTATTTAATAACAGAATAGCAATTGTGTCAGACAATGTGAAGGGCATGCAGGATCTGGTGAATTATGTGTACCATCAGGGGCACAGGAAGATCGCTTATATACATGGAGCCGATTCGGCAGTTACAAGAAGCCGTTTGACCAGTTTTTATAAGACAACAGAAGAACTGGGTCTTATGATACCTGAGGAGTATATGAAAGAAGTAACCTATCGTGATACCAGGCAGGCGGGAGTCAAAACAGAAGAACTGCTTGCGCTGAAAGAACCTCCGACCTGTATCTTATATGCGGATGACTTTTCTGCGTTAGGTGGAATGAACGTTATCAAATCAAGGGGATTGAATATTCCGGAGGATATTTCCATAGCAGGATATGACGGTATTAATATATCGACCTTGCTGGAACCGCAATTGACTACGATCAGGCAGGATACCAGAACGATGGGAAGAATAGCAGCTGAAAAGCTGATAAGCCTCATAGAAAAACCAAAAAGCACGATTGTACAACCAATTATAGTTGAAGGAACACTTGCAGAAGGCAGATCGGTACGACAGATTTAAGGCATTTTTATTGCTAGCAATAGCAGTACTAATATAAATGCAGAAACGTATTAACCAAACATTTATTAAAATTTTTAAGGAGGAAGTAGAACGTGAAAAAGAAATTATTGAGTACACTGTTATCAGTTGCAATGGTATCCGCATTATTAGTCGGATGCGGAAGTAAAACAGCTGAAACAGCAGAAACAGCTCCTGCAACAGAAGCAGCAGAAGTAACAACAGATGCAGCAGAGGCAGCAACAGACGCGTCAACGGATGCAGCAGCATCATCAGAGTTAGCATATAAGGGTGATATTGAAATTATGCATTACTCGACGGCTGAAGAAGAAAACAGCAAGAACGGTGGAGCTACAGCTTTCCGCTATGCAATTGGCGAATGGGAAAAAGCACATCCGGATATCACTTTAACACAGAACGTATTATCAAATAATGATTACAAACCAAAGATTGCTACATTGGCAGCATCTGATTCTCTTCCAGATGTATTCATGCTTCAAGGTATGAACACAGCCAGCTGGGCAGATCAGGGACTTATTCTTGATTTAACAGATGCAATTAAGAATTCACCTTATTATGACAAATACAATCAGTCATATTTCTATGCTTTTACAGCAGACGACAAACAATATGCACTTCCGGCATTAACAGCAGGTACATGTTGCCAGGTATTATATAACAAAGAAGTCTTCAAAGCTGCTGGATTTGATGAATTCCCAGAAACATGGGCAGAATTGATCGAAGCACAGGATAAGATCAAAGCACAGGGTGTTGATTATGTTATGTCATTTGCAAATGGTGATGCATGGCAGGCAGATTCTTGTTTCTTATCAACATTAGGAGACAGATTTACAGGTTCTGACTGGACATATTCTTTAATTGAAAATACAGGTTCAAAATTCACTGACAAAGCTTTCGTAGATGCACTTACAGCTACAAAAGACATCTTTGCATCAGGACTCTTTAACCCGGATTTCAACTCAGCTTCACAGCAGACAGGTAACGATTACTACATCGCAGGAAAATCTGCATCTGTAATCTGCGGTAACTGGGATGCTACCTATGTTTATACAAATGCTGATCCTGCATTAATTGAAAATACAGGTATTGCAGTACTTCCACAACCAGACGGGGCTACAGCTTCACAGAAAACACACGATATCGGTATGGGATATGGTCTTGCTATCAATGCTAAAGTTGCAGAAGATCCGGACAAATTAGCAGCTTGCTTAGATTTGATCTATGAAATCACAGGACCTACATTTGCTGATTATGTTGCACAGAACTTTGCATTAACAGGTCTTACACAGACAGCAGATGTTGATTTATCAAAATTTGATCAGTTTACACAGGATACTTACAATTTCAACGCAAATCCAGCATGTGAGATTTATGATTCTTATATTGACAGTGCTGTAATCGGTGTATTGAATCAAAGTGTTCAGTCAATGTTAAGCGGTCAGATGACACCAGAAGAAGTTGCAGAAGCAACACAGGCAGAATATGAATCTGTATATGCTGCCAAGTAATAAGAGTAGTCATAAGATTATAAAGGTTTATGAGGATGTACAGTAGAATGTCGAATGGCAGAATATTGTAGGAGAAGTTTTCCGGAGTCTGCCGAGAGCAGTGCTCCGGAAAATTTATCAATAAAATTATGAAAAAATGAACTTGGTGTGTTGAAGAATCTGTTTTTACAAACCAACAAGGAGGCAAGAAAATGCTAAAAGCTATCCGACCTAAGAACAGGGTAATAG
>JAEWWQ010000194.1 GCA_023458855.1 Bacillota bacterium | reverse complement strand
ACAGGCATTGGGTCTTCCAACATCATGCCATGAGCTTCAAAAATTTCAGCTTCTTCCTCTCCGACCGTCTCCAGTGTATGCTTTTTTAATGCTTCCAGTTCATTTATTGCTCTCTTCACATTTTCTTCAAATAACAAAATTTCTTCCGCTATCTGATCTTTTTTGATTGTTTCTTTTTTCACAAGACTGCTTCGTTCAATTTCCTGGTGTACTACTGCACTTCCCACTCCAATTCCCTCAAACACTGTAATTCCATTCATGTTTTATCACCGTTCTTTCTATCAAATCCAATCCTGTTTGCTCGTTTCTGATTGATTTAATCTTACAATAACGCTCACATACAATCAATAGTATTTTTCAATTTTTTTTCATTTCATCGATTTGTCGGTTTTTATCGGACTCTTTTTGTGGATTTTAAACAATAGGAGTTTTTCTTAATTTAAATACTTTCTGATATGCCCGCTCCCATATTGGGTGTAAAGATTGAAACTACGAGATCAGTAATGAATATCAGCAGGAAGATTGCCGCCCAGATTTTCTTCTTATTAACAGCAATTTGATTCACTTTTTTATTAAGCACAGGAACTATCCCATAAACAATCAAACTGCCGGCAATTCCAAAAAAGAGTAATGACTTTAAGCAGACTCTTCCCTTTAGATTCAACACTTCATTCCCATAGTTCCACCATCTTGTATGATACAGGGCCTCCAGGAGTAATGATGTGATAAATTCCAAAAATCCACACACAGCTATACTTACTGCAAAAAACAATACTGGTCTTTTCCCAACATATTTCTTCAATAAGATGATAAGCAGAAAACCAATTCCATAGATGGGCAGCCATGGACCATGCAAAACACCTCTTTTCGTGAAAACTCCGTATACAAAAAAGAAGCAGATTACCTCCCATACCCATCCAACTACACTTCCAAAAAAAAACATAACTATTGTATCTGCAATCTTATTCTTCTTCTCCACTGACACTCTTATTCCCGTTTACCCTCCTTTTTCGTTTTTCCTTATTTTTTATAGTATATCCAGATTCAATATTTTCATCTTTTAATACACAGCATTCTTTCTTTTTGACGCAATAGGCGTAAAAAAACCCCAGAATACCAAACATGGTATTCCAGGGTTTTCGATAATTATATTCAGAGTGCTTTGATACGATTTATTGCTTCGACTGTATTTTCATAACTTCCAAATGCAGTCAGTCTAAAGTAGGTCTCGCCACTTGGTCCGAAACCAGAACCCGGAGTACCTACCACATTCGCATTTTCCAGCAAATGATCGAAAAATTCCCAACTTGTCATTTGCTTAGGAGCTTTTAACCAGATATAAGGAGCATTTACACCACCTGATACGGTATAGCCCGCTTCCTTCAATCCATCATAAATATATTTTGCGTTATTCATATAATAAGCAACCTGTTTTTTTAACTGTTCTTTTCCTGCTGCAGAATATACTGCTTCTCCGGCTCTTTGGACGATATAAGGCGCTCCGTTATATTTAGTGCCGTGACGTCTGGCCCAAAGGGAGTGCAACATTACATCTCCGGCCTTTAACTCTTTTGGAATTACGGTATAACCCAGACGTACTCCGGTAAATCCTGCATTCTTTGAAAAAGAGTGAAGCTCTATGGCACAGGTTCTTGCCCCGGCACATTCATAAATAGAATGAGGTACATCTTCTTCTGAAATATATGCTTCATAAGCTGCATCGTAAATAATTACTGCACCAACTCTATTAGCATAATCAACCCATTCCTGAAGTTGAGACTTATTGATCGTTGAACCTGTAGGGTTATTTGGGAAACAAAGGTAAATAATATCCGGCGTTTCCTTCGGCAGTTCCGGTGCGAAATTATTTTCTGCTGTACACGGCATATAAATTACATTGCTCCAGGTTTCTTTCTCTGTATCATACACACCTGTTCTGCCGGCCATTACATTGGTATCCACATATACAGGATATACCGGATCACATACTGCAATCTTATTCTCCACGCTGAAGATTTCCTGAATATTGCCCGAATCACATTTTGCACCATCTGAAACAAAGATTTCATCCGCTGCAATATCGCACCCTCTTGCCTTATAATCATTTTCTGCAATTGCATTGCGCAGGAACTCATAGCCAAGATCCGGAGCATATCCGTGAAAAGTCTCTGCAACACCCATTTCTGATACTGCACTGTGAAGTGCTTCTATAATTACAGGTGCCAGGGGCTGTGTTACATCACCAATTCCCAGTCGGATAATCTTTTTATCCGGATTGGCTGCTGCATATGCATTTACTTTTTTATTGATTGTCGAGAATAAATAACTTCCAGGTAATTTCAAATAATTATCATTTACTTTAAACATAATGTTCTCCTCTCGTACCACATTTATTACAGATTTGTATCTGTTTCTCCGGCAAGTAACATTTTGTCGGACTACAGCTCTATCTCACCTTCGAATACTGTTGTTGCGGGTCCGGTCATATATACGAGATTCTGCTCTCTGTCCCACTGAATCGTTAAACTGCCACCTAACAGTTTAACAGTTACCAGCTCTTCCGTCAAACCATTTAAGATACAGGCAACTGCTGTTGCACAGCATCCGGTTCCGCATGCCAGAGTTTCTCCGGTCCCACGCTCCCAGACGCGCATCTCTACATTGCTTCTGTCTATAATTTTTACAAATTCTGCATTTACGCGTTTCGGAAAACGAGGATGATGTTCAAATAAAGGCCCAATCTTCTCCAAATCAAAGTTTGCAACATCTTCCACGAACATGACAGCATGCGGATTTCCCATGGAAACCGCTGTCATATGGTAAATTGTATCATTCACTTCTATCTCTTCCTGAATCACTTTCTCTTTATCCGATAGCACGGGTACGAGCTCTGCCTTTAACTCAGGACTTCCCATGTTGACTTTTACCATTGTCACTTTGCCACTTTCAACCGTCAAATCAATGTATTTTACCTTCCCATAGCTTTCGATACAAAGAGAGGTCCTATCCGTAAGTCCTTTGTCATACACGTACTTCGCGACACAGCGAATACCATTCCCACACATCTCAGATCTGCTGCCATCTGCATTATACATCTCCATTTCAAAATCTGCGATTGTTGACGGATTAATGAAAATCACTCCATCGCCGCCAATTCCAAAATGTCTGTCACTAAGTTTAATCGCTGCCTCGGACTTATTTTCTACTTTTTCTTCAAATCCATTAATATACACATAATCATTGCCGCATCCGTGCATTTTTGTGAATTTCATACCGTTTCCTCCATTTATCTTCAAACTATCACAATCAGAAAGTCAGATACTCAAAAACTTTTTAATTAGTATAACATATCATTTTTAGCATTTCATTAACTTCAAATGCCCTAAATATTGCAAATCATGCTTTCTTTTACTACTCTCATTATTGTGGTAAATGAACAACAACCGTATGAAAATGTTTCTTTATACCTGCATGATGGATAATACCATCTGGGCTGTTTCCACCATGTTGGTACTGCTGTCCATACTGCATTTCTGGATA
>JAEWWQ010000193.1 GCA_023458855.1 Bacillota bacterium | reverse complement strand
AGATAGTATTGGACGGGTATGATGGAGAAATGAAAAAAGAAATCATACGGGAATTAAAAAAAAGAGAGTTTATGAGAAAGATTCTGTTAGGTGTCCTTACAATTGTCGCAGTAACAAGTCTCGGTTATTTTAGCTATTATTATTACACTGCTGCTAAAGCGTCTGATAAATTTGCGAGTCTGTCCGAGCTAAAGGGGGATAATCGGCTGGGAGCAGGTACGGAAGAAGAGCAGGCCGCAGTAAAAGAACAGAAACCGGTTATTGATAAATATAAAACTTTATATAATAAAAATAAAAAACTAATCGGATGGGTCAAAATAGCCGATACAAATATTGATTATCCGGTTATGCAGTCTGATAACGAAGAATATTATTTAAATCATAACTATAATCAGGAAAAGGACAAGAATGGGTCCATATTCATGGATACAAAGTGTGATGCAATGACACCAAGTACGAATCTGATTATTTATGGTCATAATATGCGCTCCGGCGAAATGTTCGGGAAGCTGAGCAATTATGAAGATGAAGAATATTATAAAAAGCATAAACGGATTATATTTGATACGATCTATCAGGAAGGCAAATATGAAGTAATGTATGCTTTTCGGTCTAAATTGTATGAAGAAGCAGAAATCGTATTTAAGTATTATCAATTTATAGAGGCATCTTCAGAAGAAGAATTTAATTCCAATATGAAAGCAATGGCGGAGATTTCTTTGTATGATACAGGGGTTACGGCAAGTTATGGCGATCAACTGCTTACGTTGTCCACCTGTGACAACAATGAGAAAAATGGAAGATTCGTTGTCGTTGCAAAGAGAATAGAGTAAGACAGCAGGATACAAAGGAGAAGGTACAATGGCAAAAACCAAATATAAAAAGGGCAACAGAAAGTTAAAAAAGTCTGTACGAATGGCGTTCGGGGCAGTTTGTATGCTTACAGCAATTATTATAGCACTCGTGCCGGTACCGGACATTAAGGCAGATTCTTCGGCATATGCATATCCGGTGAGCACCAATGCAATAGCGGCAATTGCGGATGAATCGATTTCGACATCACCTTATAATTTAAATCTAGGTTATAAAGATTTGGCCTCTTATACCATACGCCAGCTTGGAGGCGTTTATCAGTACGACAAACAGTTTGATTATTATGAATCAACGGACACTACCGGAACAAAGGCAATTATATCCGGCTATAACAGTACCTACAATGCAGATAGTGTCACAGTACCTGCCTATATTGCTACAGGTTACAAAGTTGTTACTGAAGATGAATATAATACATGGGTATCATCGCTTTCTGGTAATGGGATTGAATATACTTTATCCTCACCGACAGATTCTACAGTATGGTTTTTCAAAAAATATGACAGCAGCAGATATACTCAGTATTTGAAGGATTATGCGGCATATGAAGCAAACCCGACTACGGTAGCACAGCCGTCAGATCTTGTAATGACAGCCGATAATTCGACCTTGTCAGCAACGCAGCTGCTGACCTATTACTGTGATATAAAGCTGAAACCAACCGGCGCAGTTGATTATACAATGACCAAGGTACTGAATGGTGCGGATAATAAATGGATTTATATTCCGAAGGGTGGTACCAGTACGCCGGATATGAATGACAGTCAGGGCTTTTTGATGGATTCCAATATCATTCCGGTAATTGCTATCGGAAAAGGGGCTTTTAAGGATACCCACAATGTAAAGACACTTGTGATCGATGATGTTATCAAATATATCGGTGATGAGGCCTTTATGAATACCTGGGTCAATACGGTAGATTTTGGTAACACTTCGAGTATTGGAAACAGAGCATTCAAAAATTGCAATCAATTGACTTCTGTCACGTTCAGTTCTGCAATGACCAAGATTGGTGCCGAAGCTTTCTATGGTACCTATCTGACATCAGTTACTTTCCCTTCTTCAGTACAGGTAATCGGAGAAGGTGCCTTTGCTAACTGCACCAGATTGAATTCGGTTGATTTATCGAAGGTAACAATTGCTGACAGTGAGATCAAGCGTTATGCATTTTATAATGATTATGCGATTAATACCTTAAGTATGGATGGTTCCTCGATATCTGCGATCGGTGATGCAGCCTTTGCAGCTTCCAGTGGAATTACAGGAACATTAAAGGAGTTTACATTTCCAAGCAATATTTCTGAAACGGGTGATCTGGGGGATTATACGCTTGCAGGAAGAACGAACCTGACTTCTGTTACAATGCCGGCAAATTTTGGACTTAATACTGCGGTAACCGTCCCAAATGGAACTTTTGAGAATTGTGTGAACCTGGAAAAAGTCGTTTTCCCTGATAATAAGAATGGTTCCTGCGGTTATGCTTCCTATGAACTTACGAGCGGAAAAGCGACTATATTTTCAAAGATTACGAATAAGGACTTCTGTGTTTACGGACCCGAACTTAACCTTGCAAAAGAGAAAGCTTCTCCGAGAACAAGTACCTGGAAGGCGTATACCCTGGTATCTGACACGGTGCCATATATCTTCACAGATAGTAAAGGTGTTACTTATATTGAAATAAGTGATGGAGAATATTTGTTATTAGCGAATGAAAAAGGAGAGTTAGTATCCTGTGATCTTTTAGATACCACCGCAGATTCACTTGATATTACGATTCCATCTACTGTTGGTGGTTATACGATCAAAACTATAGCAGATGGGTGCTTTGACGCCATTAAGACCAAAATCAGTACCTTGACGATAGAAGACGGTTCGGTGACCACTATAGCAGATGGGGTTTTCGAGGGATGCACGAATTTGACAGAGGTTCATATTGGCAATTCGGTGACCAGTATCGGAGCAGATGCTTTTAAAGGCTGTACGAGTCTGGAAGACGTTTATTTTAGTACTCCAAGCAGTTATACAGGCTTTACACTGGGAGATGGTGCATTCGAGACAGGATCCAACGAACTTACTTTTCATGGTGATATCGTAGAGGGATATGCACCGTTCGAATGGGCTATGGATTATACCATCAATACCCAGGGAACAAAAAGCGTGTGCTATAAGAGCAATGCGCCTACCAATCTGACTGTGATCAGTTATAAAAAGGAAGATTCTACAAGTACGGCAAGAATACCGACCCTGGTAGATTATCCATTATATGAAAATATTGATAAGGATAATCAGGATTACGAAAAGGAACAGTATGAGTATTATGAAAAGAAGTACAAAACGGTAAGTTCAAATGATTTACAGGACTTTTACGACTGGCTCGATGAGAGCGATAACCTCGGATATACAGATGGGTATAAGGGTTATAGTATACAGCGTAAATATGAAGAGCAGAAAAATGATGCTACGGATTTATCCACACTGAAGGAATATCAGATATTAACTTCAATGGAGCAGGCTATTATCAGCAATACACAGAACATGACGATTCCGGCGGCTGTAGAATCTATCGATGCGAAAGATTTCTTTACACAGACATATACGAATACTGGAAATATTATTTCGTATGTACTGGATTCTTTTCTGGGAACATCAAAACAGACGATTTATAAGACGGATACGAGCGGACTGACTTATGCAACAACCGTTCATGGCGGTCTTTTTAGTGGTAATCTTAATGAAGATCTGGCTAATACGATACAAACTATCACAAAGGGAAATGACAGACTGACTTCTATTACCATTACAGATGTGGCAACTTTACCGGATTATGCATTTGACAGCTGCGAAAGTCTGGAGAGTGTCGATCTGGGTACCTGTACTGACGTTGGAACGGCGCCATTCACAGGATGCGATAAACTGATTACTGTTACCTGTGATTCTCCATATTCATTTGAAAATGGAATTTTATATAAGACAAACAGTGATGGAACATACACCATTGTAGAATGTCTTCCAGCGAGAGGAAATTTAATAAAGCCAAAAACAATAACAGTTGATTCTGATCCACTGCTTTCTAAAGTGAGTGCCATTGAAGAAGGTGCTTTTCAGAATTGTGATTATATAACAAAAGTAGATTTGAGTGCAGCAACAGCACTAAAGTCAATACCGGAAAATTGTTTTAATGATTGTAGTAATTTAAATGATGTGTATCTTCCGGAGGCAGTCAATGAGATATTAGATGGTGCTTTTACAGAATGTCCAACAGGATTAACGGTAGAAATACCAGGAACAGAAGTCCATATTACTTCCGATGCATTTACACACAATCAGGGAATTATCCGTACTTATAAGGACAGTGCAGCATATACC
>JAEWWQ010000192.1 GCA_023458855.1 Bacillota bacterium | reverse complement strand
GCCGTATTGTTTAAATGATGCATCATTAACATTTTGAATCTTCATTAACTTTTAACTCCTTTCCAATACTCTTTTTACCCCATACTTTATCCGCAATAGCCAAACTATTTATTGTGAATAAAAAAGCAATTGTCCCTACTTATGTCACAATTGCTTAGATTATTTTTATTATATAAAATTTATTTGTATTTTTCCACCAAAAACTTGTCTAAACAATAGCATTTTCTTGTCTTTTTTTCATTTCCTTGCGATATGTGCTCGGCAACACCCCAAAACGCTTCGTAAAGGCCTTCGCAAAGCTCCTACTATCTGGAAATCCATTATTTTCAGCTATTTCATTAATAGATAAATCGGTATTCACCAGTTCTTTGAATCCGTATTCAACTCTGACATTCAGAAGATATGTCTTATAGTTAATTCTTGCATACTTTTGAAATATCCGGGACAAATAGGTCGGAGAGAATCCAAATACTTCAGCTACACTTTCCAGTGTAATATCTTCCTTATAATTTTCCTGAATATAGTTTGTAATTTTTGATAACTTTTCTAATTGCCTGTTTTGCCTGATTCTCTCTTTATCTACATTCTTTTCTTTATATTTAGTGATGAGTATATGCAATAATTTGTAATAGTAACTTTTTACTTCCAGTTCATACCCATACCTTTTTTCAGAGTAAACGCTATACATCTGATTAATTAATTCAATTAACTCGGAATCCTTCTCATATCTGGTACTTTTAAACAGCAGATACTCATCCTCTCTGTATTCTGCCAGTGCTTCCTGTGGTATCTGTAGTACAATCGTATAATTCTCCTTCGGTGCCTCAATGGAATGAATCTCATTCGAATTTACGAGAATAAACTGACCTTTTGATAAGGAATAATACTGAGAATTAATGTAAAAATCTATATTCCCTTCAAATACCAGAAATATCTCTACAGAATTATGCCAATGCTTTACTACCTGATAATTGCCGTTTTTCCCTTCGAAAACAAACATTCGAAACGGTAAATCATTATTTGGTAAGACTAATTCATGTTTGAACTCCATAATTTCTCCCACCTGTGATCCCTGATCACCTTGTAGCTGCCTGCAACCATACCTTTACCAATGCTATCCAGCTTGCACATTGCGGTTCATCACCTAATCCATCCGGGTCTTCTGTTTCCTTTGTCGCCAATGCCAGACCATGCCTGCCTACCGGATACATATGAAACTCAGTTGGAATATTTTGCTTCTTAAGTGCCGAAACCAGTAATAAAGAATTTTCCACAGGTACCAGTTCATCAGTAAATGTGTGCCATATAAATACTTTTGGTGTATATTTGGTTACTTGTCTTTCCAGAGACATTTTTTCACGTAATACAATATTCGAATCATTATCTCCCAGGAGATTCTCGAAAGATTCTCTGTGTGCATATTCACCGGATGTAATGACTGGATAACTCAATATCATACCGGCCGGTCTTAAATCTTCCGGTGATACTTGTAATTTCTGAGATAACATTTCCTCCTGCCAAAACATGCCTAAACTCGCCGCCAGATGACCTCCTGCCGAACATCCCTGTATAAATATCTGATTTCTATCTATATGCCACTCTTCTGATTTTGATTTCAGATAAGAAATACTCTTACCGGCTTCAAGCAATGCTGTTGGATAAGTTGCCGGTACAGTAGAATATCGAAGTACTGCCGCATGATATCCCATTGCCACAAATTGAATTGCAAAAGCTTCCGCCTCTCGGTCACAGGTCCTGAAATATCCCCCTCCGGGACATATCAGAATCAAAGGCCTCTTCTGGATATCTATTTCTTCAGAATGGTCTATGATATACGTATATAACTTAGCGTCTGGTAAAGATCCTTCCACGCGGATATCAATTTCCTTACAGATCATATCGTTTCCTTTCTGTTTTTCCTATATTCCATAGGACTCACACTCATATATTTTTTAAATATTTTACAAAAATAACTATTACTGTTAAACCCTGTACCAATGGCAATCTCCGTAATTGTCTGATTGGTGTTTTCTAATAACTTAGCAGCAATTGATACTCTGTGTATCATGAGATATTCAAAAGGCGTCATTCGTAAATTTCTTTTAAAACATCTGCAGCACTCACTTTTACTGATACTCAATTGTCTGCAGATATCTTCTAATGATACCGCCTCCATATAATGTGACTGGATGTATTGCAAAGCCTGATAGATACGATTTTCATCCAGATCTTTATAAGTAATCTCTGCAATCTGGGAGCTCCATACATGTTCTACCATTGCAAACCATATGCTACATAATAAATTATGGAGTTTATATTCATAACCATATTTTTTTTGGACATAACTATCATATATCTTTCGAAGGTTTATAATTACCTCATTTTGCCACTCAATATCTGATTTAAATACCTGTCCTTTTATATTATCATTTGTTATAAAAGGTGTCACATATTTTGAACTGATTAAAAAGCCCTTTTCTATACCAAGAATACACGGATGTGCAACAATTGTAAACATATATACTCTATTTTTTCCAACGGGTTTCATCTGATGAAGTGTGTCAGCATTTATAAAAATACCTTCTCCTTCTTTTAATATAATACTTGTGGTTCCTGTAAAAACTTCAATTGTTCCCTGTGTTACTACTGCAAATTCTATTTCTTCATGCCAATGCCAGGGAATACTTTCAGCTACATATGTCGTAAAATCATTCCAGTATACATTCATTGGAAATCCAACATCTCCATGCTTTCTTTTTTCG
The DNA here is from genome assembly GCA_023458855.1 of Bacillota bacterium. Classification (GTDB taxonomy): domain Bacteria; phylum Bacillota; class Clostridia; order Lachnospirales; family Lachnospiraceae; genus SZUA-378. The sequence continues at coordinate 162 of JAEWWQ010000192.1, read as the reverse complement.
AGGTACTTCTCACTTTGGTTTTTGTTATTTGTCTGTTCGGTATAGGAAACTTTTTTTTGCAATTTTTTTATACCTTCCTTGCCAACTTATTTTCGTCTGTAATTACATAATCGGATATTTTCGATTTGCTAATATAGTTATATAGTATGGTAATATCATAGC
>JAEWWQ010000191.1 GCA_023458855.1 Bacillota bacterium | reverse complement strand
TCAGACACCGGCGGCTCCATCAGACAGCCGGCATCATTCTGTGGCGTGGTCGGAATGAAGCCTACCTATGGAACAGTTTCCCGTTATGGGTTGATTGCTTATGGTTCTTCCCTTGACCAGATCGGACCTTTGGCAAAAGATGTAACAGACTGTGCAACTATTCTGGAGGTAATTTCCTCCTATGATAAAAAGGATTCTACTTCTGTGGACAGAGACACCGATGCTGCTGGAAAAACAGGAATAAAATTTACAGAAGCCCTTATTGATGATGTGAAAGGTATGAAAATTGGTATTCCAAGAGATTATTTCGGAGAAGGCCTTGATCCGGAAATAAAGACGGCAGTACTAGCAGCAGCAGAGGAATTAAAGAAAAAAGGTGCTATTGTAGAAGAATTTAATCTGAGCCTCGTAGATTATGCAATTCCTGCATATTATACCATTGCGTCAGCAGAAGCAAGTTCCAATCTGGAACGCTTTGACGGTATTAAGTATGGGTACAGAACAGAAGAGTTTGAAGGGCTCCACAATATGTATAAGAAGACGCGTTCGGAAGGATTTGGACCTGAAGTAAAGAGAAGAATTATGCTTGGCTCCTTTGTATTGAGCTCAGGATATTATGATGCTTATTATCTGAAAGCACTGCGTGTAAAAGCGCTGATTAAAAAAGCGTTTGATGAAGCATTTGCAAAATATGATGTTATCTTAGGACCGGCAGCACCAACGACTGCACCGCGGTTAGGGCAAAGTTTATCTGATCCGATCAAGATGTATCTGGGAGATATCTATACCATCTCAGTGAATCTGGCAGGTCTTCCTGGTATCTGTTTACCATGCGGTAAAGATTCCAGGGGCTTACCGATCGGCCTTCAGCTGATCGGGGACTCTTTCCAGGAAAAGAAACTGCTCCAGACAGCATACACATACGAGCAGGCAAGAGGAAAATTTGGTGTAGCGGGGGAGGACAAATAATATGAGTAAACAATATGAAACAGTCATTGGTCTTGAAGTCCATGTAGAACTTGCTACCAAAACAAAGATTTTCTGCGGATGTTCTACAGAATTCGGCGGAGCTCCCAATACACACACCTGTCCGGTCTGTACCGGTATGCCGGGATCGCTTCCGGTATTAAATAAGCAGGTATTAGAATATGCGATGGCGGTCGGTCTTGCTACGAACTGTAAAATCACACAGTATAGTAAATTTGACAGAAAGAACTATTTTTATCCGGATAATCCACAGAATTACCAGATATCACAATTGTATCTGCCTATCTGCAGGAATGGCGGAGTAGAGATTGAAACACCGGCGGGAAAGAAGACGATTGGTATTCATGAGATCCATATGGAGGAGGATGCAGGTAAATTAGTACACGATGAATGGGAAGATTGTACTTTGGTAGACTATAACCGTTCCGGCGTTCCGTTGATCGAGATCGTATCCGAACCTGATATGCGTTCCGCAGATGAAGTTATTGCTTACCTCGAAAAACTGAGGTTGATTATCCAGTATCTGGGAGCATCTGACTGTAAATTACAGGAGGGTTCCATGAGAGCAGATGTTAATCTGTCGATTCGTGAAGCAGGAGCAGCGGAATTTGGAACCAGAACGGAAATGAAGAACCTGAATTCTTTCAAAGCCATTGCAAGGGCTATAGAGGGAGAAAGAGAACGACAGATTGAACTTCTGGAGGAAGGAAAGGCTGTTATTCAGGAAACAAGAAGATGGGATGACAATAAAGAATACTCCTATGCAATGCGTTCAAAAGAGGATGCTCAGGATTACCGGTATTTTCCGGATCCGGATCTGGTGCCTATTGTAATCAGCGACGAATGGATTCAGGAGATTAAGGAAAAACAACCAGAGTTCCGAACAGAAAAAATGGCCCGCTATCGGTCAGAATTCGGGATTCCTGATTATGATATCGAGATTATTACAGCTTCCAAACATATGGCAGATATTTTTGAACAGACGGTCACTATCTGTAACGAGCCGAAAAAGGTATCCAACTGGCTCATGGTCGAGACCATGAGACTTCTGAAAGAAAAAGGAATGGAACCGGAGAATATTAAATTTTCACCCGAAAATCTTGCAAAACTGATTCAGTTAACCGATAACCGGGCAATTAATTCTTCTGTTGCAAAAGAAGTATTTGAAGTTATGTTTGCAGAAGATATAGATCCTGAACGGTATGTAGAAGAAAAAGGACTTAAGACAGTGAATGATGAAGGTGCACTTCGTAAGACACTGGAAGAGATTGTTGCGAATAACCCGCAGTCAGTAGAGGATTATCATAACGGAAAAGCAAAGGCAATTGGCTTCCTGGTCGGACAGGCAATGAAAGCGACCCAGGGAAAAGCCGATCCGGGGATGATCAATCAGATTTTGAAGGAATTATTATAATTCAAAGATACCTTAAAATTAATGCACAACATAGTTTATTCGCAACGCGCTTCCGCTTGGATTCAGCACGCAGTAGCGGCATTCATACAGTTGCTCACCAAACTATGTTGTGCATTAATTATTTTATAGAAATTTAAAGAATGTTTCACATGGTATTCATTGACAGGTAAAAAGCAAGAAGATAAGATGAATATAGGAAAAAACTGACATAAGCAAAAACAGAATGAGGTAAAAGATGGCTATTCATGATGAAATCAAAGAGCAACAGAAAAAAACAGCAGAGATGACGTTTAAAGGGAAAGCCGCATATTTTTGGGATTATTATAAGGTACATACATGTGTGATCGCAGTAGTGGCAGTGTTGTCAATATTTTTTATAAAAGATATTATGACAGGTAATCAGGACTCTGTATTTCAGATGGCAGTGATCAATAGTGAAACACAGGCCCTGGATGAAAGTTATGAACAGGAATTTGGCGAGTATATAGGGATTGATCCCAAAAAGGAATCAGTGACGTTTGATAATACTTATCAGATCAGTCTGGACGGAGCAGACCAGATGACGGTTGCTTCCACGCAGAAGATGGTGGCAAATGTACAACTTGCATTGATTGATGCGATTCTGGCACCTTCAGATATCGTTGATTATTATGCGAATAATTCTTTTCTGGGTGATATTAGTAAAGTACTTCCAGAAGAACAGTTCAGCGAATTAGATGCGAAGGGCCGTATTTATTATGCCCAGACGGAAACGGGAAGGACTCCGGTTGGAATGAAGGTAGAAGATAGTAAATGGATTAAGAAAACAGGTCTGTTTACAAAGCAGGAACCTGTTTTAACGTGTCTTAGCAATTCGACGCATCAGGAAAATCTGTTGAAGTTCATCTCGTATCTCTATCTGGAATAACTGGCAGCATCCTTAAAATTGTGGTATGATGTTGTAAGATTGGATAATAAAGAATGAGGAAGGCATGGTTATTGAGATGAATGAAAGTTATATTGAATTACTGGTGAAAAAAGAAAATACAATAAAGGGTACCTTGTTACGCGTCTTATGTATTGCTTTGACGGCAAGTGCAGTTCTGCTGGCGCTAGGCGGTGGCGGGATCGTAGCTATGGCGGCAGCAGTTGCCTTTGGTGTACTTACTTATTTTGTCTGGCTGAATACGGATATCGAGTATGAATATTTGTATCTTGATAAGGAACTCAGCATTGATAAGATTATGTCAAAGACAAAGAGAAAGAAGGTCGCTACTTTTGAAATAGAGCGAATGGAAATCCTGGCGCCGGCGGATTCTTATCATTTGGATGATTATAAGAACAGGACATTTAAGATAAGCGATTACAGTTCGGGTGTGATAAGACAACCCGATAAACGATATGTTATGATTTATGATGGTACACAGAAAATATTTCTTACAGAAGATCCGAAGTTTGCATCTGTAATCAAAAATATTGCACCAAGAAAGGTATTTTTAGACTAATTTAGACTTTTTTTGAAAAAAATAACCGCTCTAACCCCAGTAAAATGGCTGTTATAATTTCTGCTTATGGAACACATAAGCAGAAGTGATTGACAACCATTTTTAAGTTTGTTAAACTAATCAACAACTTAACAAAACAAGTGTGAGAATAAACATTGAACAAACAGGAGGAAACAGGAAAATGGGTCAGATTATTGGCGAAGGCATTACATTTGATGATGTACTACTTGTACCGAATTACTCGCAGGTAATACCGAATCAGATAGACCTAACTACATGGTTGACAAAAAAAATCAAATTAAATATTCCGATGATGAGTGCTGGGATGGATACGGTGACGGAACACCGCATGGCTATTGCAATGGCAAGGCAGGGCGGTATTGGAATTATTCATAAGAACATGTCTATTGAAGCGCAAGCGGAAGAAGTTGATAAAGTAAAACGTTCGGAGAACGGCGTTATTACAGATCCATTTTCATTGACCCCTGAACATACGCTGGCAGATGCGGATGCATTAATGGCTAAATTCAGAATTTCGGGAGTTCCAATAACGGAAGGAAGAAAACTGGTTGGTATTATTACGAATCGTGATCTGAAATTCGAAACAGATTTTTCTAAGAAAATCTCAGAGTCCATGACATCAGAAGGGCTGATTACAGCAAAAGAAGGCATCACACTGGATGAAGCGAAGAAAATCCTTGCTGCAGCCAGAAAAGAGAAGTTACCTATTGTAGATGAGAATTATAATCTGGTCGGACTGATTACGATTAAAGATATTGAGAAGACAATTAAATACCCATTGGCAGCCAAAGACGAACAGGGAAGATTACTTTGCGGTGCAGGTGTAGGTATTACTGCAAATGTATTAGATCGTGTTGCAACTCTGGTAGATGCAAAGGTTGATGTCGTTGTGCTTGATTGTGCACACGGACATTCTGAAAATGTACTTCGCTGCCTGAGGATGATCAAAGAAAAATATCCTGAACTACAGGTAATTGCAGGTAATGTTGCTACAGGTGAAGCTACCGAGGCGCTCATCAAAGCAGGCGCAGATGCCGTGAAGGTTGGTATCGGTCCGGGTTCTATCTGTACCACACGTATCGTGGCAGGTATTGGAGTACCTCAGATTACAGCAATCATGGATTGCTATAGAGTGGCCAAAGAATATGGAATTCCGATTATTGCAGATGGTGGAATCAAATACTCCGGTGATATGGCAAAAGCCATTGCAGCAGGCGGAAATGT
>JAEWWQ010000190.1 GCA_023458855.1 Bacillota bacterium | reverse complement strand
CTCCCAAAGCATTGACTACTCTTCCGATAAAGGCATCTCCAACCGGAATACCTGCCTTCTTTTTCGTCCTGCAGACTTTGGTTCCTTCTTTGATTCCTGTATCCTTTCCAAATAAAATACAACCAATTTCATTTTTCCGAATATCCTGAACCATTCCCTTTATCCCATTATCAAAAACTACAATCTCACCATACATTGCATGATCTATTCCATAAATGGTCGCAATCCCATCCCCGACCCAGATAACAGTTCCTGTTTCGCGGCTTTCCTGATTCCATTCATAATTTTCAATCTCACTTCGAATAATCGAAATAATATCTGTTGCACTAATAGCGCCCACAGGATTCACCTCCCTGTTAATTTTTTCTCAAGTTGTTTTAAACGTCCTTCGTAACTCCAGTCATATTCTTCCTGATCCACACGAATCTGCAGACCTCCCATATTCTCTGGTACCACCTTTACCCTTATGATAGTCTGTCTATCCGGATATTTTCCTTCCAGAAACTCTTTTGCCTGTTCGACCTGTTCTTCTTCCGGAGTTTTGGAAAAAATAAGTTCGGCACGTAAGATGTTATTTTTTTCATCCCAGTATTTATAATAGGCCTGAAAAGTCTCTTCTAACTCATCAATCTGTCCATAATCGCTTATAATTTTCAGAAAGTTTCTCCATTCCTTCGGAAAATCATCCGACGAAAAAATATCATCAATGATCTTACGCTTTTTATTCTTGGGAACGATAGAACTCTCCAATATTTCTTTTAATGCAGGTGCACTGTCGTAAAGCTTTTTGGCAGCCTCTACACACCCACGGTCTACAGACAGTTCGTACAATACTTTTGCATAATTAATTGCTGCCTGCGTCATGGAAATCACCTGTCTTCATAATCTTTCTGGCAGCCAGTATTGCCAGTTCGGCAATTTTAGCCTGAGCCTCCTGCTGCGCCTTTTCCTGTTCATTTTGAATATTTACTTTTGCTTTCCTTATCATTCGTTTAGACTCTTCATGGGCCTGTTCGATCAGCTGATTATGCTCCTGCTCTGCTCTTTCTCTGGCAGCAGTAATCATCTCCTCTGCCTGTGTGCGAACTGTATCCAGCTTTTCTTTGTATTCGGCTTTCATCGATTCCGCCTCAGTCTGACTCTTCCTTGCACTATCAAACTGCTGCTGAATCATTTCTTCTCTACCATGAATTACATCCATGACAGGTTTTACAAGAAATTTTTTTAATGCCAGAAACAACACCAGCACATTCACCACAGTCCAAAAAATACTCCATGGATTTAAACTCAGCATATTTTCACCTGTCCTTCCTCTTCCCTATAGGTAATAATACATACTTCCTTGGGATTATTTCAGGAAAAGAATGATCAATAATGCAATAACAAAACCGTAAATAGCAGTTGCTTCTGCCAACGCACATCCCAATAACAATGCTTTACTGATTTTTCCTTCTGCCTCCGGTTGTCTGGCGATTGCATCTACTGCTGATGATGTTGCTTTACCAATTCCAAGTCCTGCTCCAATACCTGTTAAAACTGCAATTCCTGCTCCAATTGCTACTAATAATGTTGATGTCATAATAATCTCTCCTTTACGAAATAAAAATGCGAACGATTTTCGCTACTCTTCTGTAGCTTCCTTAATAAATAATGCGGTTAAAAACACAAAAACATATGCCTGTATCAGTCCATCAAAAATATCAAAATAACTACTGAAAATTGCTGGGACAATTGCCGGAATAACAGCCTTTATCAATTCCATGATTACGAAAGACCCCAGAACATTTCCAAACAAACGCATACAGAGCGAAAGTGGTTTAATGAAAATTTCCAGTATATTAATCGGCAGTACTACTATCATCGGTTCTGCAAAACCCTTGATCCAGCCCTTGATTCCTTTCTGCCGTACTCCTGCAATCTCAATCAGAAAAATACTCATGACTGCCAGTGCCGCTGTGACATTGAGATCCTTGGTAGGGGGCTTAAATCCAATGATACAGATCAGATTCGCAATACCGATATATATGGCCACTGCAATGAGATAGGGAATATATTCTCTTCCGCAGCCTCCCATGACGTCATCAAAGAAATTATAAATCCCGCTTACAATACTTTCCAAAACAAGCTGCTTTTTCCCGGGATGTTCCACTCTCAGATCACGCACGAAAATCATACAGAGTAAAATGACTACCGCCATGATTATCCATGTTACTACTACCGATTCAGAAACCGGAATTCCTCCTAATATAGGAATTGTGAAAACAGTCTCACAATTCAACTGTTCCATCAGTTCCTCCACAAGAGCATCCATCTGATTCACTTCCTTTCCGAATACATTGCCGTTTTCGGTTCAATTTATTCTATGTTTTTAAGATTCTAATCCCATAAATATCAAAAAGTCAACATTTTAATTCCTTGTTAAATTATTATCTATTTCTGTCATACTTTCGTAAGTTTTTCAAATTTTTGCAACAAAATGTAAAATTTATTTGTATGTTTTTTATCTTGAATTCCAGAAAAAGGCACTATTTAAATGAACATGCCAAAAAGGCTATGTTATTTTTGACGAATATGCGATTGTAAATCGACAAATGTTTGGTATATTTTACTTCTTCTTTCACTGGTTTCCAAAAAAATCCGAAAAGAAATTTCATCAGCATTTTCTTTTCGGATTTTCATTAATATAGATTAACTACTGTTGCTTTCGGGCGAGACATAGATTCTATTGAATAGCGTATTCCCTGTGTTCCAAGTCCGGAAGATTTAACCCCTAAAAATGGAAAATGATCTGGTCCCCTTTCCGTTTTATTATTTATCTGAACCGTTCCTACCTCCAATTTATCGGCCACATAAAATGCATCATTAATATTTTGTGTGAATACCGCACTCTGCAATCCATATTCCGACCGATTGGCTATTTCAATTGCTTCGTCCTTATTCTGAACTCTTATGATCGGTAAAACAGGTCCAAATGGTTCCTCCCACGCAAGCCGCATATCTGTATTTACATAGTCAAATAAGGTGGGCTGTATCAGATTTCCTTCTCTCGTTCCTCCCGTTACAAGCCGGGCTCCTTTTTCTTTTGCATCCTCAATCAGTTCCATAACAAAATCTGCTGCCTTGTTATTGATCAATGGAACAATGTCCACATCCCCTTCCAACGGGTTTCCTACCTTTAATTTTTCAATTTTTGATTTGATTTTTGTGACAAGATCATCTGCCACATTCTCGATCACCAGAATTCTCTTTACTGCGGTACATCTCTGTCCTGAATAAGAGTATCCCCCTGCGACAATATTGGCGGCGGCCAATTCCAAATCTGCATCTTCCAGCACAATAGCCGCATCCTTTCCGCCTAATTCCATTAAAAGCGGAACCATACTTGTAATCTTTGATATTCTGGATCCCACTTCCGTACTTCCTGTAAAGTTTATAAAATTGATTTCTTTATGCGTAGTAATATAATCACCGATTTCACTGCCCCTGCCGGTAACTGTATTCAATACTCCAGCCGGTAAGCCTGCCGCTTCAAATATTCTTGCCAGAGAAAGACCGCATAAACTTCCCTGAGTAGCAGGTTTTAATATGATTGCATTTCCAGCCATTAATCCCGGTGCAATTTTTGAAGCAGCAAGGTTAATGGGGTAATTAAACGGAGATATCGCGACCACTACTCCAAGAGACTCTCTCTTCACGATAGACACTTTATTACTCTTAAATCCCGGAAAACTGTCTCCAGGTATACTTTCCCCTGATAGATTTTTAGCTGTATCCGCAGTAAATCTGATAAAATCTGCTGTTCTTTCTACTTCTGACTTTGCACTTTTTTTGTCTTTTGCTATTTCCTTCACCAACAGCATTGTGATCTCATCTATCTGCTCCATTAAGAGATCTGCAGCTCTGTATAATATCTCTGCGCGCTCTTCAATTGCCGTGTGCCTCCACATTTCCCATGCTTTCCGGGCAGAATGGATTACAATATCGACGTCTTCTTTCGTCATGGCAGGAACACTTCCAATCAAAGAGCTGTCTAAAGGTGAATAAATCTCAATATCGGCTTGCTTTCCTGTCACCCATTTCCCATCTACCAGGTTCTTATATCTATTGTTATCATCTCTAATTAACTCAAACATATACATTACCTCCTTGTACCCGACATCTCTTTATTACTCAGATAACAGTCTCCTTTCTCCTGTTATTTTCTGAATCGGCTTTATATCCTGCGTAACTTCAAGTACTCCAAGATATTCTTTTCTTTCGTTACGCACAGCATAGTATCGTATCAATATATATTTATTCCCTGCATGAATCCAAAAATCTTCCTGATCCTTGTTTCCATTTTTAAAATCTTCCACAATTCTTTCAACAATGTGTACACTTGCCGGCGGATGACAGTTTGATACATTACGCCCGATAATTGCTTTGGTTCTCGGAAAAGCTCTTTCCTTACCCTCTGAAAAGTACTTGACCAAATCATTTTTATCCACAAAAGTAATGTCAAAAGGAAGTGTATTTAACATACTTGTCAGCTCTTCTAACTTGAATTCCCCTGAAGGAAGCTTTACGATTCCTGATTCCTCCGCAGAAAGATTAGGAGCAGGCTTTTCATTTTGGTCCCTTTTAACAGGCTCCCACACTGGAACAGAATCTATAAGGAATCCAATCTCAGCGCTTTCATCCGCAATGCTCTTCCATTCCTCCTCAGTCAGGTTTTCCGCCAGCATCGGAATCATTATATTTTCTTCTTTAAAAATCATTTCTTCGACTCTGCTTAATGCCTCTCCGAGTTTTGTCAAAGCTTCTTCTTTATTAACGGAAGACTGTTCAAAATAAGCTTTTACTTCCTTTATCTGCTTACGTATTTCATCATCGACACCCCACATTACTTTTGGCGGTGCTGTTATTCCATATTTTTCCATATAGGGAAATAGAAGATTTTCTTTTCTCTTATAATGAATATCGATTTTTAACAGTGCGGAGATTCCAGGCAGAAGCTCTTTTAATCTATCCGGGGTGTCAATGTCCTCAATCTTTTTACGAATTTCATTATTTAGTATTCTTTCGATTTCCCGGTTTTCCTTTTTTAAAATAGTAAGAGGATGTCCCGGTATCTGTGTTGGATCCGTTGGCTGATGTATTTCTTCGATCGTCCCTTTAAATACCGAAGCATGTACATCACAAAGTTTTTGGATTTCTTCCACCGGAAGCCCTTCGGCAATTAATGCGCCTTCGGCTTCTGAAATCTCAGAAGCCGATACTCCTTGAAAGACCTCCGCAAACTGCTGCTTTACTTCTTCGACATTCTTTCCTTCATGAAGCTGCCGGATAATTTCTTTTATTGTCTTTTTTCTTAATTCTCTATTATTAATGTATTCACTCATAAAAAATCCTCCTGCTAAATCTTTAAAAATATCGCCTCTTTCAAAATATGAAATGAGGCGATATTTCCCTTCCTTATGTTTTGCTGACTTACTATGATTCCACTTTTATTACGGAAACAGGACAGCCATCCTGTGCCTCAACTGCTGAATCTTCTGCTTCCGCCGGTATAGTATCAACAAATACCTCTGCCGGACCGTCATCTCCCATACGAAATACCTCCGGACATGTTGCAGCACATAATCCACATAAAATACATCCGTCTCTGTCAATTTCAGCTCTCATCAAATATTACCTCCTTTAAATTTTATAATTATTGTTCCATAAATAACTTAATATCATCCTCTGCATTTCCAATTCCAGCGATTTCAATCTATTATACCTTATTTTGTCTTTCAATTAAAGTATATATTTCATTGTTTACCATTTTTTTACTTTTATTTTTATAATTATTTGACATTAACAGGCTTCTTTTTGTTATTTTTTAATGATCCTGTAGCTGGATTATCAATCAGATTACCATTTTCTTCAAATCTTGAACCATGACAGGGACAATCCCAAGTGTGTTCAATACTATTCCATTTTAAAGCACACCCCATGTGCGGACAACGTTTTATTGTCGGTGTCAATAGATTGGCAGTGGCTTCCAGGGCGTTTATAAACAGCTGCGGCCTTAGCATACTTCTTTGTGGAGAAAATACTTTCCTGAATTCGTTGTCTTTTTCAGCCAGCATATCTGTCAGAATCATGGCAGATACCATTGAGGATGTCATGCCCCATTTATTATAACCTGCCGTCACATATAGATCTGGTGTATTCCTGGAATAACAGCCAATGTAAGGTACACCGTCAAGTGACATGCAATCCTGTGTTGCCCATGCATATTTTTCTTGCGAGTTTGGATAATATTTTTGCGCAAATCCTCTGATTTCCTCCCAATTACCGCCGTTTTTACCTGTTCTGTGGTCACCGCCGCCAATAAACAGTAAATCTTTATAGTTTCTGAAAGACATCCCCTTTTGCACCTCATCAACATACATCCCGTTTATACTACCTGCATTTTTAACCGCAATAACATAGGAACGATGCTGATATAATTTCAGAAAATAACTTCCATGCTTGTTTATAAAAGGAAAATGAGTGGCAATAATTATTTTCTTTGCAGTAATTTTAGCATGATCAGTTATTGCAGTATGCTCATCAATACTCCTGACAAATGTGTTTTCATATATTTTTAAGTCTGTTGCTATCTCACGAATGAATTCAAGTGGATTGAACTGTGCCTGCCCTTCAAATTTTATGGCACCTTGAATAGGAAATGGTAAATCAGTTTTTTCGATAAATTCACAGTTTAGTCCAAGTGAAGTAACAGCACGGACTTCATTTTCTATTTTCAGCCTGTCAGTCAGTGTGTAAGTAACTGCACTTGTTTTTTCAAAATCACAATTGATCGCTGTACAGATCTCTTGAAATTTTTTTACTGCCAATTCATTTGCATGTAAATACATACCCGCCATTTCTGTTCCTGAATTTTTTAATAATTTTTGATAGATTAGTCCATGCTGAGATGTTATCTTCGCCGTTGTATTTTTTGTAATACCACCACCGATATTTGCGCCCTCGACAAGCACATAATCAATGCCTGCCTGTTTCAAAAAATAGGCGCATAAAATTCCACTCATGCCTCCACCAATTACCAATACCTCTGTACTTATCTCACCTTCTAATTTATCAAAAGCAGGCAGTTTTACTCGTTCTGTCCATATTGAATTCATTTTATAACGTCCTCCAATTTATTTGTTGGTGGCTTGCAATTATAATTTTCACAAACATAAAACGTTGTTCTATCATTAATAAGTTTGTATTCATCCGTTTCGGAAGAAAGTATTTTGACGTTTGTATTCAGTGGAAGCTTTAGATTTTTTCTGTCATTTTCATTTTTTAAAACACACACCACCTGTTTTAAAGGCTCTATCATCATAATAAGCGATAACAAATAAAAACTGTTGCCCATAGGATACATACTGGCCGCAGATGACATGAATGCAATCTGTTTTTGTAAAATTTCTTCCAGTTTAGAATCACCGGCAATCGCAGAAAGTTTTATCAGATTATACGTCATAACAGAGTTGCCGCTTGGTATTGCACCATCGTATGTCTCTTTCGGTTTAAGAATCAATTGTTCGTTATCGTGACCATAAAGATAAAAACCACCATTCTCATTATCGAAAAAGTTCTCAATTGCTTTTTTCATGAATTGAATTGCTCTCTCCAGATAATGCTCCTCAACTGCTGCTTCATACATTTGAATCAGTGCATAAATATAGAAAGCATAATCATCCAGAAAGCCTTTTCCTGATGCAGATCCTTTCCTGTAGCTTACGAAAAGTTTTATTCCATCTGCTAATTTTTCATCAATAAATCTGCATGATTTCTCTGCTGTTTCTAAATAAATATCCTTTCCCAGGACACGGTACATGATTGCAAATGCGGAAATCATTAAAGCATTCCAGGATGTCAATAGTTTGTCGTCCAGATGTAATCGTGTCCTTGTTTTCCGGTAATCATAAATTTGTTGCAGATATTTTTCAAAATCCTCATGCAATTCTGTCTGGGACAGTAAGTTTGGTATATTTTTACCCTCAAAGTTTCCATTTTTCGTTATATCATAGTAATCATTAAACTTTTTTCCGATATCACAACCTAGTAAATTGATAATCTCCTCCTGCCCAAATACATAATACTTACCTTCAACGCCGTCACTATCTGCATCCTGTGCACAATAAAATCCGCCATCGGGATCTGTAAGTTCACGTAAAATGTAGATTGCAATCTTTTCTGCAACATTACTATATAATTTATTTTTTGTAATATCGTATGCCATTGCGTAACTGATCATTAATAGTGCATTATCATAAAGCATTTT
>JAEWWQ010000189.1 GCA_023458855.1 Bacillota bacterium | reverse complement strand
ATCCAGAAGTGCATTGCAGAATGACGGATTTGTTAAGAAAATATCAGATTATATCACCAAAAAAGTGGCTGATAAGTTATCTGGTATGTGTAAAACCGAAAAAGAAGAATATGAAAAATACTGGGATGATATCAATCCGTTCATCAAATTCGGCTGCTTAAAAGATGACAAATTCTGTGAAAAGATGACAGATTACATTCTGTTCAAAAATCTGGATGGCAAATATCTGACCTTGCCGGAGTGTCTGGAGATAAAGAAAACAGATACTGATGAAGCAGAAGAAAATGCAGTTGATGAATCTGGAGAAAAAGTAGAAGCTGAAGTGGTGGATGATAAAAAGGATGCGTCGGACGAGAGTGAAGATGCAGCAGAAGATAGTGATGAAAAGAAAGAGAAGATCATTTACTATGTAACGGATGCCGTACAACAAAGCCAGTACATCAATATGTTCAAAAAGGTAAAGATGGATGCTGTTATCTTAAAGGATAATATAGACCAGCCATTTATTACCCAGTTAGAATCCAAAAATGAAAATGTTAAATTTAAAAGAATTGATGCTGATCTTACAGATTCAGTAAAATCCAAAACCTCTAAAAAAGCAGAAAAAGAGCTGGAAGAACAGACTTCTTCTATCTTAGAAGTATTTAAAAAAGCTTTAAAGAAAAAGGATATCAAAGTAAAAGTTGAAAAATTGAAAAATAAAGATATTTCTTCCATGATCACATTGTCGGAAGAAAGCAGACGTATGCAGGATATGATGAAAATGTATGCAATGCCGGGCATGGATATGGGCATGTTCGGAGCAAATGGCGAAGGGGAGACTCTGGTCCTGAATGCAAATAATAAATTGGTAGAATACATCTTAGAAAGCAAAGACGGCGAAAATGTTCCAATGATCTGCGAACAGCTGTATGATCTTGCAAAATTACAGCAGGCACCATTAACACCTGAGGCAATGACAAATTTTATAGCACGTTCCAATAAGATTATGATGATGCTGGCACAATAATGAAACAACAAAAAAGGCGAGTGTGTGAAAACACTTGCCTTTGTTCCGTTAAAATGGTTCTGCAATGCGGCTTACCCCTACGTAGATATTGGATATTTGATACCAGGTAGGATAATCGATGATACCGGTCTGCGGCAAATTGAAGATCTGCTGAAATGTTCTTACCGCAGCAGCTGTTTGCGGTCCATATACGCCATCGGCAGAAATAACAGGTATTGCGGGATAATTTTGTGCAATACGGTTAAGCTGTTCCTGAACCTGCGTGACTTTGGCACCGGTTGCCCCAATGTCTAAGTTGTATCCAGGAAAAGAAGAAGGTACACCGGAAACAAATTCTGTGGTATTGATATACATGTCGTTGCCGTAATAATAGCGGATAATCTCAATTGGTGTATAACCTTCATCACCCAGATATTTTGATCCCCACTGACTCAGACCGCTGCATTGTACCCGGTTACCGTCACAGAAGGATGTGAAGATGGGCTGTCTGACACCAGGACGGGATAAGTAATTGGCAAAAATATTATTTACGACAGTATCAACATTTGTGTAAATATTTCTTCCATAGATCCACTTCTGATCAAAAGCAGTAGAGGAAGTGATTGTAAAGTTATATCCTTTGTTCCGATACAGCGAAAACGGTAGAAATCGTGGGTAAAATTTTTAAGATCAAATGTGAAATTTTATTTAAAACCCAAACGCAGATTGACAAAAAATGACAGTTTACGTATTATTAATATACGTATATAAATGAATATTCTATAAGTTAAGTATATAATATTCTTCAAAAGATGGAAATATGGAGTGATTTTATGAACACAGCAGGCAGCCTTGGAAAAAATGACATTCAAACCTGTGCTCGATGTGGAAAAATTTTTCAATATCCGGGAATTGGATTACGCCTTTGTCAGGCTTGTAAGGAGCTGGATGCAAAGGAATTTGATTTGGTGAAGGATTACATTTATGCAAATCTATCAGCAACTGTCCAGGACACTTCCCTGGCCACCGGAGTAAGAGTACGGAGAATTAAAGAATTTTTACAGGACGGAAGATTAATGATACCAGATAATTCTGCTATATTTTTGAACTGTGAAAGTTGTGGGACAAGTATTAAATGTGGCAGACTATGCAGAGAGTGTGCGAACGCATTATCAAGTGAGGCAAAAAAAGAGATGGATATTGAAGAATATCAGATCGGAGAACGCCCCAGAAAAGTTACGGCGCGCATGCATTATCTGGACAACGAAAGAAGAAATTAAAAGAAGTATGAATATTTGCAAGGATATAAGGGCGATGCGGTAAAAGGTATCGTTCTTATTTTGCGTTCATCCTTATTGATAGAGATGCGTAAAAACAGGAATACATAAAAAGCAATTCACATAATTTGGAAGTAACAGAACAATCGGACACGGCAGAGAGAATGAAAAATTCAATAAGAGTGGAGCTGGAGTTCACGGATTCCGGAAACAATGAGGAAATAGAAAAAGAAATAATTGCTATCCTGAAGAATAATTATCTGGAAAGAATATTATCGGGAGTTATGCAGAATAATTCAGATGCAGTAAGGGCAACCTCGTTTTCTGGGCAGAGAAAGGGGGAAGCAGAACCGTGAAAAGAGTAAGATGCCTTTATCGTGTATCCTCCAGGCAGCAGTTGCATGATGATGACATTCCTATGCAGAGAGCAGAATGTAAAAAATTCATAAGGAGATTTCAGGATTGGCACCTGGAACATGAATATGTAGAGAAAGCAATCTCAGGATTCAAGATGCATGTGAGTGAAAGAGATGTGCTTATGGAAATCATGCAGGATGCAAAGCGGAAGGAATTCGATATTTTAGTCGTATATATGTCGGACAGAATCGGGCGTAAGGAAGACGAGACTCCGGCATATGTGGCGGGCCTGAATGCCATTGGGATTGAAATATGGTCAGTAAATGAGGGTCCGTTAAAAACAGAAGAACATATTGATAAGCTGATGAATTATATCAGATTCTGGCAGGCAGAGGGGGAAAGCCGTAAGACCGGTATGAGAGTAAAAGCGGCCCAGAAAGAAATGGTCAAGAGCGGGAAATTTGTCGGAGGCAGTGCTCCGTTTGGCTATCGGCTGGTCTTATCCGGTCAAATCAGTAATCATGGAAGAGCACTTAAAAAACTTGTCATCGAAGATGATAAGACAAAAATAGTCAGAGAGATATTCAGACTTGCAGCCGAAGAGGAGCTTGGTGCATTTGCAATAGCAAAAAGCCTCAATCAAAGAGGAGTTCCGGCAATCAAAAGTGAAGAGTGGAAGAGCTGCACGATATCTGCTATGCTGAAAAATCCAATTTATATGGGTTATCTGGCATATGGCAGAAGAGAATACCAGGGAAAGTATATCAGTACTGCACCCGAGAACTGGACCTATTCGCAGAACCAGTTGAAAGAACTGGTGATCATTCCGCAGGATGTATGGGAAAAGGTGCAGTACAAACGTCAGATACGAAAGAATGAAATGGATATGGCACGGAAAAAAACAGGCTCATATGGGATGACTACAACAGGGAAG
>JAEWWQ010000188.1 GCA_023458855.1 Bacillota bacterium | reverse complement strand
ATACTATAGTGTTACTAAAGTACATAGATTCAGGGATAAGTATATGACAATAACGGATCCGGAGTATTCTCTTATGATTGAGCTCAAGACGAAGTCAAAGGAGTCTTATTACCATGCAATTCATACCGCTCATTTTAGTGATAAAATTGCGGTCAGACTCAATTGCGATGCAATACTTGCAAAAGCAGGGGGATATTATCACAGGTTGAGTTCTTTTTGTGATAATGCAACAATGGAGGAATACGAAAAGTTATTACTTACCCATGAATTCCCGCCAAGACTTTGCCGGTTACTATTAAATTACAATAGCAGAAATAAAAAGGTTTTAGAAAAAGAGACGGCAATTGTATATTTTTCTGATGCTGTCGTTAGCTCAATAATGTATCTTTTTAAAAAAAATCCAGAAATAGAAATCGCGTATGATCAGGTTATAGATACGATTTTTGACAAAAAAATGGAAAGTGGAATTTTGGAACAATGTGAATTGACCATTGCAGATTTTGTCAAAATGAAAAGCGTATTTAAGGAGGAAAAATTGTATTATGACTTTTTGCGTTGAAAATGAAATCGGAGCAGAACTGCCTTTTGATATTGAAAAAACTGTAGAACTGGTTGCAAGAGCAGTCCTGGATGCAGAAAAATGTCCTTATGAAGTGGAAATCAATATTTTATTGACTGATAACAAGGGGATCCATGAATTCAATAAAGAATATCGGGGTATCGACCAGGAAACGGATGTGTTGTCTTTTCCCAATGTGGATTATGAGGAACCTGCAAATTATGAGAAGGCAGAACAGGATAAGGCGAGCTATTTTAATCCGGATACAGAGGAATTGCTGCTTGGAGATATTATCCTGTCTATAGACAGAGTCTATGAACAGGCGGAACAGTATGGACATAGTATACTCCGAGAATTTTCTTTTCTTGTCGCACATAGTATGCTACACTTACTAGGATATGATCACATGGTTCCGGAGGAAGCATCAGTGATGGAAGAAAAACAGGAAGCGATATTAACAATTTTGGGAATTACAAGAGATGAAAGAGGATTATGAAGAACAATAAAGCAGATCATAAATCTAACGTCATAGGAAAGAAAAATATATTGGCAACGACAGGTGTAATGGTACAGCTGATTGCATTATTTGCAAGGATTCCGCTGACGCGCGTCATAGGGGATGAGGGAAACGGAATTTATTCGGCGGCTTTTGAAATATATGCAATAGCATTGCTGTTAACGGTAAGCAGTATGCCGGAAGCTATGGCAAGAACAATTGCGGTCAGAACTGCAAGGGGACAATATAGAAATGCGTATCGTATATTTAAGACAGCGCTGTTTTGGAATTTGATAGTTGGAATTGTAATATGTCTGGCATTTGTATTGGGTGGAGATTATTTTGCAGATACTGTCATACTTGTTCCAATGAGTGCAATTTCGTTAAAAATGCTTGGACCTGCAGCTATTATCATGGGCCTGGTAGTGAGTTTCAGAGGGTATTTTGAGGGAATGGGTACCACGATGCCGACTTGTGTTTCTCAAATTGCGGATTGTGTGGTCGGTGCTATAGCCAGTATAATTGCCTCTTTACTGTTATGTAATTATGGAATTAAAGTTGCACATTTACTTCATAATAATTCTTTTGCGGCGGCTTTTGCTGTAATGGGAATTTCGGTTGGAACGATAATCGGGCTGGCTGTTTCATTTCTGTTCTTATTATTTGTATTTGGAATGTTCAGGCAGCAAAGAAGAAAACAAATGGAGAAGGATAATACAAGGGGAAATGAATCTACCAAGGTTATTCTGAATTCCTTATTGTATGCGCTGATTCCGATGAGTCTGATTGCATGCGTTTATCATGCCAGCAATATAGTAGATCAGATCATATACAATCATAGTATGACGGAGAGTGGTCAGGCAGCAGGCCAGGTGGTAAATTACGGTATCTATTCAGGAAAATATAAAGTGATGGTCTGGATACCTATTGCAATTGCCAGCATGATATGGATTCCCATTGTGCCGGCGTTGAATGCATCTTATGAGAGAGTGGACATGCGTCTGATCCGCAATAAGGTGTCTGTGGTATATAGATTGACCATGATTATTACAATACCATTTATGATTGGATTGATTATTATGGCGAGACCAGTCTTGAATACATTTTTCAGAGGTGACATTTCATTGGCTCATCAGCTGCTTAAGGAAGGTGCTCCTGTCATTGCTCTGATTTCCTATGCATCTGTCGGAAATGCTGTGTTACAAGGTATGAACAAGATTAAGATTGTTACGATTAATAATATCATTGCCCTGGCTTTGCACATCATTACATTAATAGTAATGTTAAACTATATGAATCTGGGAATTCATGCGGTGGTATATGCCAATATCATTATGGCTTTTGTAACCTGCGGATTGAATCATCTTGCTATAAAAAAAATTATGAAGTATAAAGTGGAGTGGCTCAGGACATTCGTAATTCCACTTGTTGCTTCCGGAGTTGTGGGCTTGATTGAGTATCTGATTTATAAGATATTAGAAGGAGCCATTGGAAATACAGCCGCAGTGATTCTTGCTTTTATTTTGGGGACGGTGGCATATATTATTCTTATCGTATTGTTTAGGA
This sequence comes from Bacillota bacterium, assembly GCA_023458855.1. Lineage (GTDB taxonomy): Bacteria > Bacillota > Clostridia > Lachnospirales > Lachnospiraceae > SZUA-378. The sequence continues at coordinate 2,573 of JAEWWQ010000188.1, read as the reverse complement.
CTGTTAATGAAAAAGAAATGCTGTCGATGCCGTTTGGTAAGATGATAGTAAAGATTGCCAGAATAACACGTGTACTACATGAATGAATAAAATAGAGAAAATAGGCTGATACTATACAAAAAGGAGTTTATTATGAAGTGTTTGTATAGAATCAGCTTGTTTTTTCTTACAGCTGCAACATTTTTCAGTGTGGGAGTCATTTCAAAAGTATATCTGGATTCTCATAAAATAATAAAGGAACAGCAGCAAAAGCCTTTTGCAGTGGTTGAAGATGAAGCATATATTCCAGATGTCAGTGAAAGTGTTGCAGAAGCTGCAGCGCTTTCTGAAGAAAAAGTGAGCGGACAGACGAATTATATAGTCAGAAGTTATGACAAAAATACAGGTTCCTATACAGATATAAGTGAAATGATTCCTGCAAAATATATAGGTCTTACCCGTGAACGTCTGGAAGAAGAATTAGCTGAGTATACGATATCACCAGCACTGGCAGATCAGGAAAAAGGATTTATATCTGCAAGTCTGGAGCTTTTTTCAGAAGATAAGATTATTGTGCGCAAAAATTATCAGGTCATGGAAGAGGAAGAGGTTCCCGAATTTTTTTATCTTGTTGCGGAAGATAATTATGTTACGGTTTATAAAAGCGATATGAAAACGGTATATTTGTATACAGACATTAACATGGATAGTCTGCCATACGATATACAGACAGAAATATTAGATAGAAAGTATATTGAAGACGAAGAGGAATTATATAATTTTCTTGAGTCTTATTCAAGTTAGTATTATAATATTTAGCGAATGCGTGATAGTCGGTAAGCAAAAGAGGTTAATATGAGCAAGGTTACAGTAATAGGTGGTGGTGCTTCCGGGATTATGGCTGCAATTGCAGCTGCAAGATATGGAGCACAGGTAGTAATTCTGGAACATAAAGATCGCATTGGCAAAAAAATATTAATGACAGGAAATGGGAAATGCAATCTTTCCAACCTGTCTTTTTCTGCTGATAAATATTATAGCGACAGCCCTCGGTTTGTGGAGACTATTTTTCGACAGTTCAATGAAAAGGATACCATTTCTTTTTTTGAAGGAATCGGGCTTTTCATAAAGAGCAAGAACGATTATTTATATCCAATGTCTGAGCAGGCATCTACAGTGCTGGATTTGCTTAGAATTGAACTAAAATATAGAAACGTTGAGATTATAACAGCGTGTGATGTAAAAAAAGTGACAGCTGTTCCGGAAGGCAAAAGTGGAAAAAGCCAATTCACAATCGATACTGACCAAGGTATTTATCAAAGCGACACAGTTATCTTAGCCTGCGGTGGAAAAGCAAGTCCGCAGTCAGGTTCAGATGGCAGCGGTTATGAACTGGCAAAGAAATTCGGACTCAACGTGATTCCCCCCCTTCCTGCCCTTGTGCAGCTTCGATGCACGGGCAATTATTTTAAAGCAATAGCCGGGGTTCGCTGTGAAGCAAAATTAAAATTACATATTGATGGAGCTATTGTAAAAGAGGAGTATGGCGAATTGCAATTGACAGATTATGGAATTTCCGGCATACCAGTTTTCCAACTAAGCAGAATTGCTGCAAAAGCACTTAATGTACATAAGAAAGTTACCGTGAAAATAGATTTATTGCCTGTTATGTCAAAAGAGATGATTTCCGCTTTTTTAACGAAGATGAATACACATCCTGATAAAACAGTGGAAGAAGCAATGCTTGGACTTATGAATAAAAAGTTATTATATATGCTCTGGAAACAAAATGGAATAAAACCGGAATGCAGATTATCGGAATTGTCAGATAAACAAATTGAAAAATTGATAGATGTTATCAAAACGTGGAACGTAGAAGTAAGCGCAACCAATTCATTTCTAAATGCACAGGTCTGCTGCGGGGGTGTTGATTGTAAAGAAATAACGGATACTTGTGAAGCAAAAAAAGTGCCTGGTCTATTTCTGACAGGAGAATTATTGGATGTTGACGGAATCTGCGGGGGATATAACCTTCAATGGGCGTGGTCAACGGGATTTATCGCTGGCAAGACTGCTGCCAAAAACAAATAAAGGAGTGCGCATGATACGGATTAATCAGATAAAGGTTACGCCTAGAGATTTTTATGAAAATAAAGATAATTGTATAAGAAAAAAAGTGATGAAATCTCTTCGGATTCCGTCTGAACGGATTCTGAACATTTCTATTGTGAAGCAGTCGATAGATGCCAGAAAAAAGCCGGATATATTTTATAGCTTAGTTCTGGATGTCAGCGTAAAGAATCAGGATGAAGTCTTAAAATATTGTAAAGATAGTAATATATCAATTGCACCTTCCGTAAAGTATCAGTTTCCGGTTTATGGCCAGCGGAAAATGATACAAAGACCCGTTGTTATCGGCACCGGTCCTGCCGGTCTGTTTTGTGCATATATACTGGCATTGCATGGATACATGCCAATTGTACTGGAACGAGGACAGGATGCGGAACAGAGGCTGAAGAGTGTGGAGCATTTTTGGGAAACAGGGGAACTACTTCCTAATTCCAATGTACAATTTGGAGAAGGGGGCGCCGGTA
>JAEWWQ010000187.1 GCA_023458855.1 Bacillota bacterium | reverse complement strand
CAATGAAGTAGCAGAAAGATATATAGAAAAAGGACTACAGGAAACTGGAGCTGTTAATATTGTTACAGGTATGATATTAAATTATCGTGGATTTGATACTTTTGGTGAGACATGTGTTCTTTTTATTGCTACAAGCTGCGTTATGATCTTACTTATGGTGAATGAAGAAAAATTGAAAAAATCAATTGAATTAAATGATAGAAGATATGAACCTAAGAATGATATAATACTCCAAAAAGTTGCATTTATACTGGTTCCTATTATTTTTATTTTTGGAATTTATGTTATTTTAAATGGGCATTTATCACCTGGCGGTGGATTTTCAGGTGGTGCAATCATAGGTGCTGGTATGATTTTATATGTAAGTGCTTTTGGATTTGAAAAAACACAAAAGTTTTTTAATGAAAAAACATATAAAATAGTAAAAGTTACAGCATTGACATTGTATGGATTTGTTATGATTTATTATTTTTATACAGGTGCCAATGGGATAGATAATCATATTCCTCTTGGAAGGCCAGGCAGTATCTTAAGCAGTGGAATGATTCTTCCAATTAATATATTTGTGGGATCCGAGGTCGCATGTACGATGTATGCTTTTTATGCATTATTCAGAAGAGGGGGTCTTTAATATGGGTGTTAATTTATTAACAAATTATGGGGAAGCAGTCGCTATGATTCTATTTGGAATTGGTTTTTCTAATCTGCTTCTTCAAAAAAATTTAATCAAAAAAATAATTGGTTTAAATATCATGGATACGGCTATTTATTTGTTTTTAGCAGAAAAAGGATATATCCAGGGAAGAGTTGCGCCTATTATTACTGATGGCGTGCAGAATGTAGAAATGTATATTAATCCAATTCCAAGCGGTCTTGTATTGACAGGTATTGTTGTGTCAGTATCTGTATCTGCATTAATGCTTTCACTGACAATTCGGCTTTATCAAAGATATCAGACATTAGATCTTGATGAAATATCTACCAAACTGAAAAAGGAGGGATTGTAAAAGTTGAATTTTGTACAGAATTTTCCTTGTTTTTCTATTGTATTATCAATGTTTGCAAGTATTATAAGTTCAGCATTAAACGGAAAACATGCAAAAAGGTTAAATACATTTGTATTATTTTTAATTAGTTTAATGTCAGGAATCTTATTAATATACTTAATGAGAAGCGGACAAAGTTATGTATATATGATGGGTAGATTTCCTGCACCCTGGGGTAATGAAATCAGAGCAGGTGTTTTAGAAGCTGGTATGGCATTTTTCTTTTGTATTATTATGATATTATCTTTATTTGGTGGCAGAAGCAATTTAGAAGCAGAAATTGACCCTGAGAAAATCAATTTGTATTATATCATGATCAATTTATTATTAAGTTCATTACTTGCTCTGGTTTATACAAATGATTTATTTACTGCTTATGTTTTTGTAGAGATTAATACAATATCAGCCTGTGGACTTATTATGATCAGACAGACAGGCAGAACAATTGAAGCAGCAACAAGATATATGATTATGAGTTTACTTGGTTCCGGCCTCTTATTGATGGGATTATGTATGTTATATGATATTACCGGACATTTGTTAATGAGTAATATTAAAGAAAGTGTTGTTCAGATAGTTTCGGAAGGAATTTATACCGTTCCTTTGTTGGTCACAATTGGTATTATCAGTGTCGGACTTGCCATTAAGAGTGCTTTATATCCGTTTCATACGTGGCTGCCCGATGCATATGGGTATTCGACAGTATCTTCTGCAGCGATTCTTTCCAGTCTGGTATCAAAGGGTTATATTTTCTTATTAATTAAAATATTTTACCGGGTAATAGGATTTGATATTATCTGCAATAGTAGAATTATAAATCTTTTATTTGTATTTGGTATAGCAGGTATGATTATGGGATCTTTGAGCGCGATTAAGGAAAATGATATCAGAAGAATGATTGCATTTTCTTCGGTTGCACAGATTGGATATATTTACATGGGATTTGGTCTTGGAACCAAATTGGGTATGGTTGCAAGTATTTTTCATATTTTAGCTCATGCGGCAACAAAATCGTTGCTATTTATTGCTGCCATCGGATTGACAGATGTATCGGGTAAACATAGACAGTTTACAAATCTTACAGGAGCCGGTTATCGGAATGTCATAGCTGGTTTTGCATTTAGTATTGGATCCTTATCCATGGTGGGTATTCCAATGTTTTCTGGATTTGTAAGTAAATTATTATTTGCTCAGGCAGCAGTACAAACAAATGTGAAAATGCTTCCAACATTAATTGCATTAGCAATCAGTACAATATTAAATGCGATTTACTTTATGAAGACAGTAATTCGTATCTATACGCCAATAGAAACAGAATATGAAACTATTAAATTTGGAAAATGTAAATTATATGGAATTACATTGATATGTTTCATTATGTTAAATATTATTCTTGGAATGTATTCACAACCAATTGTAGACCTTATCGAGAGTGGTCTTACTATGTTTGCATAGGAGGAAAAAATGAATCAATCGATACTACTATTTCCAGTTTTTTTTCCAATTATTGCAGGAATTATTTTGTTGATTTCTAAAATAAAAACCAGAAAAAATTTATTACTAATAGTAGCTGTTATTTTAATATCAGAGGGAATCCTGATATTAAATGCAATAATTAACTGTAAAGAGGGTATTATACTTTTTTGGTTAACAAGAGAGATACCAATCTATTTTAAATTAGATGCACTGGGAAAAATTTTTGTAAGTATTGTAACAATAGTCTGGACATTTTCTGGATTTTTTTCATTTGCATATATGAAACAGGAAAAAAATGAAAAAAGGTATTTTGGTTTTTATGTAATTACTTTTGGTATATTGGTAGGATTAGATTTTTCGGGAAATCTGATTACCATGTACATGTTTTATGAATTAATGACATTAATGCTAATTCCGCTTATTATCCATAATATGTCAAGAGAAGCAATTATGGCAGGATTAAAGTATTTATTTTATTCTTTATGTGGTGCATATATGGCTTTGTTTGGATTATTTTTTCTATCTAAATACGCGACTGACTGGACATTTCATCCTGGCGGTGCATTAGATATGAATTTGGTACAGGGGCACGAGACATTGATTTTGATAATTTCGTTTTTCATGATCATGGGGTTCGGAGTTAAAGCAGGTATGTTCCCATTACATGGCTGGTTACCGACAGCTCATCCGGTCGCACCGGCACCGGCGTCAGCCGTATTATCAGGTATTATTGTAAAAAGTGGTGTCCTTGCTGTCATTCGTGTTATTTATTATATGATTGGAGCTGATTTCTTAAGGGGTACCTGGGTTCAATATGTCTGGATGATATTAGCATTAATTACTGTATTTATGGGATCTATGTTAGCTTATAAAGAACCTGTTATGAAGAAACGATTTGCCTATTCAACAGTGAGCCAGATTTCCTATATTTTGTTTGGTTTGGCTTTGATGAATCCAGTTGGAATGACAGGTGCATTATTGCATGTTATATTCCATTCATTTATCAAATCAACATTGTTTTTAATAGCGGGAGCAATTATATATCAGACAGGAAACCCAAGAGTAGATCAATTAACAGGTATTGGAAAGGAAATGCCAGTTACGACATGGTGTTATACCTTTGTATCAATCGCTTTAATCGGGATTCCTCCAATGAGTGGATTTGTAAGTAAATGGTACCTGGCAATAGGTTCTTTGCAAACAGATATTCCGATATTTTCTTGGTTAGGGCCGGTTATTTTATTAATCAGTGCACTGTTGACGGCAGGATACCTGCTTCCAGTGACAATAAAAGGATTTTTTCCGGGAAATGATTTTGATTATGGAAAATGTAAAAATAAGGAACCTTCTAATTGGATGCTTATTCCTGTCATAATATTAACTGTATTAACTGCTATTTTGGGAATTATGCCGAATGGAATTATTTCCTATATAACCCGGATAGTTTTAACATTAATGTAATAAGGGGGAGGAAATATGAATGCAAGTTTTATGTTTATTGTTGTTTTGATTCCTTTTATCGGAGGAATTCTTGTTCCTTTGATTTCTTTTAAAAATAGAAATAAAATGGCTGTTTTTCTTGAAACAGTAGTTATTGTTAATACCGTATTGGTCTATTTATTATTGTTGAACAGACCGGATGTAACATTTACTATTATTCATTTTACAGGTAATCTTTCACTTACATTTAAATTAGATGGAATGGCATGTATTTTTGCGGGACTTGTTTCAACGTTGTGGCCGTTGGCTACTTTATATTCCTTTGAATATATGAGGCATGAAGAGCATGAAAAGGCATTCTTTATGTTTTATACGGTAACTTATGGTGTCACACTTGGTATTGCAATGGCAGGAAATATCTTAACAATGTATTTTTTCTATGAATTACTAACACTTGTTACAGTACCGCTTGTTATGCATACGTTAACCAGAGAGGCGATTTTGGCAAGTCGTAAATATATGTACTATTCGCTGGGTGGTGCAGCATTTGCATTTATTGGTGTTATTTTTATTATTGTATATGGAGATTCCATGAATTTTGTACTTGGAGGAGTCTTGAATATGAGTAAAATTGGAAATCGCATCAATACATTATTATTAGTATATGTATTAAGCTTCTGTGGATTTGGTGTAAAAGCGGCTGTATGTCCATTTAATTCATGGCTGCCGGAGGCAGGCGTTGCACCTACTCCTGTTACAGCCTTGCTTCATGCAGTTGCAGTTGTTAAATCAGGTGCTTTCGCAATATTAAGAATTACTTATTTTAGTTTTGGAGCTGATTTTCTTAGAGGAACCTGGGCACAATATGTGACAATGTCAATTGTAATCTTTACAATTGTATATGGATGCAGTATGGCTTTAAAAGAAACTCATCTGAAGAGGCGCCTTGCCTATTCGACAATCAGTAATTTATCATATATTTTGTTTGGTGCAGTTATTATGACTCCGTTAGGTCTGATTGGAGCATTCAGTCATTTGGTTTTCCATGCATTTATGAAAATCTGTTCTTTTTTTTGTGCAGGCGCAGTGATTAATAAAACGGAGAGAAAGTATATTCATGAATTAAATGGTCTGGGAAGAAAGATGCCGAAAATATTCACTATTTTTAGTATTTCTGCATTTGCATTGATGGGCGTACCGGGATTATGCGGATTTATCAGCAAATATAATCTCGCATATGCAGCAGTACAAAGTGGAAATCCGATGGCATATATAGGTGTTGGTGCTTTGCTGATATCCGCGCTATTGACAGCTATTTATATGTTGAGCATTGTAATAAGGGCATTTTTCCCTGGAAAAGACTTTGATTATAATATAATTAAAGAGGTAGAAGATCCAAATTGGCTAATGATTCTTCCGTTATCCATTTTTGTTATTTTTATTATTTATTTTGGTTTACATTCCGCACCGATTGTATCTATTTTCACAGATGTAGCAAATGGTGTATTTTAAGAGGAGGTATTCATTTGAACGGAGATTTCATATTATTATTTTTAGTTTTCTATCCAATCATAGGTGCCTTATTATCCTACATTATTGGTAGAATTCATAAATCAGCCAGAGATTATTTCGCAATTTTTATTACAGTTACAGAATTTATTTGTTTTGCAGTTTTATTTATAAGTGTTGAAAAAGGTACTGTAATAACAGATTCTACATGGGCAGATTTTTGTGGCAGAGGATTACATTTATCTTTAGATGGATTTCGGGTACTGTATGGTTCTATAACAGCTTTTATGTGGATGATGACAACTATTTTTTCAAAAGAATACTTTACGCATTATCGTAATAGAAACAGGTATTATTTATTTAATTTATTAACATTAGGAGCCACTATTGGTGTATTTCTTTCAGCAGATTTATACACTACATTTATATTCTTTGAAATGATGTCTCTTACTTCTTATGTATGGGTGGCTCATGATGAAAGAAAAGAATCATTAAAAGCAGCAGAAACATATCTGGCAATTGCTATTATAGGTGGTCTGGTCATGCTGATGGGAATCTTTTTGCTTTATGATGCAATTGGAACGCTGGAAATTTCTCAGATTTTAGCAGCATGTAAAGCATATCCAGATAAAAGGCGTCTTTCTGTGGCAGGAGTCTGCTTGTTATTTGGATTTGGCGCCAAAGCAGGAGCATTTCCATTACATATCTGGCTGCCAAAGGCACATCCAGTTGCACCCGCACCTGCAAGCGCACTACTTTCTGGTATTTTAACGAAGTCAGGAATATATGGAATATTAATTGTTAGTTGCAATATTTTTCTATATGATAAAGTCTGGGGATATTTTATACTCATACTCGGTGTGTGTACAATGCTTGGAGGAGCGTTACTTGCCATTTTTTCTATTGATTTAAAAAGAACACTTGCCTGTTCTTCCATGTCTCAAATAGGATTTATTTTAGTTGGAATTGGAATGCAGTGTCTGCTTGGAATGGAGAATGGTCTGGCGGTAAGAGGTTCCTTACTTCATATGATAAATCATTCCTTAATTAAATTAGTATTATTTATGGCAGCAGGAGTTATATTTATAAATATTCATAAATTGAATCTGAATGAAATCAGGGGATTTGGACATAAAAAGCCTTTGCTGAATTTTATTTTTTTAATGGGTGCATTAGGTATTAGCGGTATCCCTTTATGGAATGGATATGTCAGTAAGACATTGATACATGAAAGTATTATGGAATATATTGCTGAATTGAAAATGGAAAATATGATTTCCATGAACATGATTTTTAAGGGAGTAGAATGGGCTTTTCTAATCAGCGGTGGTCTTACGGTTGCTTATATGGCAAAACTTTATATTGCAGTATTTGTAGAAAAGAATAATAATAATGAGAAACAAGAAAGTTATGAAAATACATATAGAACCTACATGAATTTTCAAAGTAGATTTGCTTTATTAGTAAGTGCCATGATACTTCCTATTTTAGGATGTTTTTCTGATTTTACCTTGAATCGACTGGCAGATCTGGGACAAGGATTTATGC